>NZ_CAWPKW010000369.1:0-1255 GCF_963888615.1 Brasilonema octagenarum UFV-OR1
TACCATACACGGCTTGACCGACTTGGAACGCTTTGACCTCGGTGCCGATCGCTTCCACAATGCCTGCAACATCCATTCCGGGCGTGTACGGCATTGGCATGGGAAAAATCTTCTTCATGAAGCCTGAGCGAATTTTCCAATCGAGCGGATTGACTCCGGGAGCCTGAACTCGAATCAACACTTCATTGGGTTGGGGTTCAGGTTGCGCTACTGTTTCCAGTGTCAGTACGTCTGACTCTCCATAGTCATGAACGCGAATTGCTTGCATGGTGTTACCGAAAAAACTGGGTTTAAAGCCCCGTCCTAAAGGAGCGGCTTTCTCTTTGTCTTCAGAGTTCTGATGAGTTCTCTGAGTACATCAGTTTTTGTTCTGCCAACAGCTGCGCAGTAGTCTTCAAGAATTTGAAGTTCGTACTCTTCTACTCTAAAATCTAATCGTTTCTTCATAATATTGTACAGCGTTATTGTGTACAATAATTGTTCGCGTTGAGCATACGGTTCCATTCCTCGGTCTTTGATGTCGCTAGACACCAGATGTACTTGCTCTCGGGCGGACAATCACTTCGTTGACATCGACATCATCCGGCTGGGACACAGCATATAAGACGGCTCTGGCGATCGCATCTGGGGTAAGTGCAGTTTGGCGGAATTTTTGCAAAGCGTCTTTTGATGATTCGTCTGTTATATCTGAGCCGAGTTCAGTCGCAACCACGCCAGGGCATATTGTGGTCACGCGGATATTTTTCGATTCCTGCCGCAGTCCTTCGGAGATAGCCCAAACAGCAAATTTTGTAGCAGAATAGATCGCGCTGTTAGGTCCCACCACATGAGCGCTGACGGATGCGGTGTTGATAAACTGACCACCGCCTTGTGCTTCCATGATCGGCAGACCGGCAGCAATGCCGTTTAACACGCCGTAGATATTCACATTGATTGTGCTATTCCACTCCTCAACTTTCAGAGCGTTCATTGGAGACAGGGGCATAATGCCTGCGTTGTTAAAGATGACATCGACGCGGCCAAATTTGTCTTTGGCAAAGTGGATAAATGCTTTGGTATCCTCGCGATTAGTGACATCCACGGCTTTGAATTCTGCTGTGCCGCCTGATGCGCGGATCTCCCTGACAATCTTTTCCAGCTTTTGGGTGCGCCGCGCACCTAGAACAACATTCGCGCCATTTTGAGCTAACAACCTGGCACTAGCTTCACCTATGCCGCTGCTGGCTCCGGTGATGGTAATCACTTTGTTTTCTAC
>NZ_CAWPKW010000370.1:0-1249 GCF_963888615.1 Brasilonema octagenarum UFV-OR1
GCCTAACTCAGCACAAGCGTTTCTGAAACTGTAATCGCCTAAGCCAATTCTACCAATCATCTTTCTCTCGGTTTTTAATTCCATTGCCCAGACAAAATTTTCTCCTTTGTTGTATCCTTCTATTACCTCAGCAAGGTCTTTTTTGCTGTCTTCAATTGAATGAAATGGTAGCCAAAGACCAAAACTAGCTATTTCAGGATCACAAGCATATTCATACATATCTGCTGCATCTTCCATGCAAAGTTTCCGCAGTGTCAAACGTTTGGTTTCAAGGGTAGGAAGATTTTTGAAAATATCTACTGGTGACATAAAAAATATACTTAATAAAGCTCTGAGGTAAAGGTTAAGAATGAGCAATTCTTAAATCTTTTGTTTTGCCTTAGATTTTCAAGCTTGGAAAATACAAATCTTAGTCGTTGAAGAAAGATTTCTCTTGCACCAGCTATTATCTAATTCTCCCATCAATGACTGTCTCACTCTAAGGGAAAACCTGAACAAAACGCGCTCATGATTTTAGTTCATGAGTGGTGTGGTGCGATACGCTCGCTGTCTTGCCTCCGGCTTATCGCTTCTTAAAGGAGCGGAATCGCTGGATTGGCCTGCTGTAGGTGCGCGACGAGCTTCTGCAAGGCCAGCGGTCCGATCCCCCGACCTACGCTCTTTTCCTCGCCGATAAGGATGTCGATATCTACCGAGTTTTCGGGGATATCGTGCAGCCCGACCGAGTCCAGTACTTCGCGGGAGACAACTTGCCAGCGCAAGTAGCCAACTTGAGCGCTATCCGCAGCGATCAGCGCTCGCTCACCGCCAGTAGGTGGATTGATAGCCCAGTCAAGGTGCTCTTGGGGTTCGGCGTACCAGCGTGCAACATGCGGCGCGACTAGCCAGCGTGAAAGCAGCGCGGCGGCACCGTCAGCAAAGGGAAGAAGTGTGACCATAGATACCATGAGTGAAACCTGCTGATAAGCAGGCGCGAGACTTCATACCGTTTCACTTTAAGGTTGATACAAATAGCAGAGGAGCTTCAGGTGCATCAGGTGCACCTGGAGAAAGAATTAGAGACCAATCATTTGTATCAAGCCCGATCGTGAAATGGTATAGCTATTTATTATACGAAAAGTTGCCAGACAAGCAGGGCGTTAAAAACCCTGCTCAGTGTAGTCTTATATGTTTCCGTGTTGCGGTGTCTTCTTCAAAGAACGCCACCCCTTAATCTCGCTTCGCGAGAATTCAAAGGAGGGAATAAACC
>NZ_CAWPKW010000371.1:0-25045 GCF_963888615.1 Brasilonema octagenarum UFV-OR1
ACAGTGAACAGTGAACAGTGAAAACTGGTAACTGGTAACTGGTAACTGGTAACTGATAACTGATAACTGATAACTGTTTTAACACGAGAGATTAGACGGGTTTCATCTCAGGTTTTATTCGCGGACACAGGGGGAACAATAATTATCTTGCTAGGAGTTAGTAGTCAAGAACGCCATGTCACAAAACGCCAATACCTATCTCATTCTTCCAGAACAATCCGAAGAATTCATCCCTAACGAACCCTGGTCCATAGAAACCTATGCTGATGGCTTGATGGATGAACTCTTCGCTGATCTTAATGTAATTTTGGATCGTTCTGAGCGCTTGCCTTCCCAAACACCATTGCCTCAAAAAGAAATTCCTCAAGTACCAACAGTTACAACGCCGCCAAGTGCAATCCCAGATACACTCATCAGCCTTATACACGAAGGGGCGCAACCTAGAAACAATCCATTGAATCCAGTTGGAGTCGGGACTCCAGGGGTTCCCAAATTAATAAAAAAACGAGTCAAAAAATCAAAACGCAGAAGAGGCATAGCGCTTTTGATGGGAGTCACCGCAGGGTTAGCCGCTGCTAGCATTATTTGGGTAGCAAACTCTGGACTTTTCAATCGTTTCGTTTTAAAATCATTCCACCAAAGTCTACTGCAGCCACACTTAGAGAAGTGCTTACAGTCAGCGGATTGATGCTCTGGTGACTTCTAGTCATCAGTCATTAGTATGGAGTGTTATTCAAATCGTGAAAAATTTACGCTCTGACTCTTGACTAATCGTAGATTTCGTTTACCCCTGAGGGAGATCATGCGATCCCTTGTGCTGTACCTTGATTCGTGAAAAAACAAGATCCCCGACAATTCTTACGAAATCGGGGATTTGAATAATTAAGCAGACTTGACACTATCCTCTAACGGCAAAGTAAACCAGAAAGTCGCCCCTTTTCCCAAATCACTTTTCACACCAATTTCCCCACCGTGTGCGGTAATAATTTGCCGACACAGATACAAACCCAATCCTAAACTTAAAGAATTGCGAACATTATTACCCCGAAAATAAAGATCAAATAGATGCTGACTCTGCTGCTAACTCATACCAACACCATTATCAGCAACAGTGCAACATACCTTATCACCCAGGGCGATCGCATCAAGAGTAATACTTAATCCAGGAGGATTATGTTTAACAGCATTAACAATTAAGTTAGAATACACTCGCCACAGTTGTGTAGAATCGGCATTGACTGAGGGTAAAACATCTGAAACTAAATTTGTTAGGAAAGCTTGATTTTCTTTCAACATTGGCTCTAAATCTGCAATCGCAGCTTCGACCACTGTGTGCAATTGTAGAGTTTGGGGTTGTAAAACAATACCTTGCACTTCGCTAACATGGGCTTCCATCAACGAGTTAATTAAGTTCAATTGGCGATCGCTACTTTGCACCATCCGCTCTAAAATTGAGCGAGGAAGCAATATTTTTTCTTCTGGATGAGAAAGCAAATTTTTCAGCACCATCAAAGTTCCCAATACTGGGTTGCGTAAGTCATGAGAAACTGCATGGAAAAAGACTCGTAATGCTTCCTCAGTCCGTTTGCGTTGGCTGATGTCCAAAATCACTCCCACCAAACCGCCAAGCGTTCCATCTGCCTTGGAAAAAGTTGCTTTATAAAAAATGACATCATGTTTTGTGTTATCCTTATAAATAACAGAGCCTTCAGAAGTTTGAACTCCCCCTTGTTCTAATAGTTCTTTATCAGCTTGATAGTATTTCTGCGCTAACTCTTCTGGTGCAATTTCATACACTGTCTTCCCCAGAATCTTCTTTTGACTCAAACCGAAGTCTTCCTCAAAAGCTTTATTACACCCAACATATAAACCTTGAGCATTCTGATAGAACACAGGGGTAGGAATCGTATTAACTAATACTTGTAAAAAATTTAATTGTTCCTGTAGCGCTTCTTCCACTTGCTTGCGCTTGGTAATATCTGAAATCACTCCTTCGTAGTAAAGAAGTTTTCCGTTTTGATCACGCACGGCGTATGCTTTTTCGGAAATCCAGACAATACTGCCGTCTTTGCGATATATTTGAGATTCAAATTCGGACACGCTGCCATGCTCTTCAATTAAGCGCATGAACTCTGTACGACGATTGGGAGCAACATACAGTTGATTTTCAATGTCAGTCAAGTTTGCTATGACTTCTTCTGGAAAAGAATATCCATAAATACGTGCTAGCGCCGGATTTGCCGTAATGTAACGTCCGTCTGGTGTACTTTGGAAAATCCCTTCGACTGCGTTTTCAAAAATGCTGCGGTATTTTTCTTCTGTCGCTCCTAGTTTCTGATATGCTGTCTCTAGTTCTTTGTGGGCAGAAAATTCAGAACGTTGCAAACGATCATACAGATAAACGCCAAAATTACAGATAAAACAGAACCAAAACAGAGCTAAGCTCATCGTCACACTGTAAATTGGCTTATTACTATCCGGTGGCGGTTGCTTGAGTCCCAGTGCTGTATTCACGCCAAAATAATATATCAGTACACCCAACTGAGAAACAAGATGTAAGGGAAAGCGTACCGGGATGAGGGTGGCTTGGCTAAGGAACATCACGAACCAAGCGAAAATATCTGGTAGAGCGAAATTGTTGAGTGTTGCCCAAATTTGTTCGACAATAGTTATCGACCAGCCTAACCCAAGAAACACAAACCCTGGATAACGACGACCGAATTGAGTTTTATGGATAGCCAAACAGCTTAATAAACTCAGCACCATCGCAGCATACAGGACAAAAAAAAGGCGTTTGGCTTCCTTGGGAATATTTGCCAACTCCTTGAGGTGAAATAAGGCATCGTACACATCTCGGAAGGCAAAAGTCAAGACTAAGACGATCGCAACCCACAACGCCAGATGTAATCTCTGCCATAAAAAGCGATCGCGCCAAGCTTCGTAATCCGATGCGATAGCATAACTCGGTAGAGAACTGGTGAAGACAGAAGCTTTTTTCCAAGACTTTTGTACTGTTTGAAATACAGTTGCCTTTAACCTCTGAGCAAATCTTCCCACAGCAAGGAAGGCTTTTGCCTTCTTCATTTTTGGCATCGCACCCTCTTATTTAACTTGGACTGCGGATGATCTGTATTCATCACCTCTTAAATTCCAAACAACTCAATCAGATACTTATTATCTTAAGACGAGATTGCTAGAGGTAATGTGAAGTAAAAAGTTAAACCGCGTTTCCGGTTGCAACTAACGCCAATTTCACCACCGTGTGCTTTAATAATTTGCCGACAAAGATACATTTTTAAGCCAATTCTTGTGGAACATGGGGCTTGCGGTGCGCGTACATACAAATCGAAGAGGCGATCGCACTCCAATTTACTCATACTCACGCCGTCATCTTGAATCTGTAAGCGAATCCTTCCTGTCTCAACTGTGGCTTTGAGGGTAAACTTGACTCCTGGTGGATTGTGTTGCCAACTATAAGTTAATAAGTTGACAAAAACCTTTTGCAGTTGACCTGGATCGACAATCACTGATGGTAAATCGTCTGCAACCAAATTTTTCACACTTGATTTTTGCTGTGTCAGCATTGGCTGCAAGTCTTTGATCATTTTATCAATCAATGAGTGAAAAGAAACTACCTCACGATGGAGGACAATTCCCTGTGCTTCGCTTGAATGTAGTTCCAGCAGTGATTCTATCATTTCCAGTTGGCGATCGTTTCCTTGAATCATCCGTTCAATAATTGAGCCAGATACTGGGATAGAGAATGCAGTTAGCCCAGAAGGTGGGGATAAGCACAAAGAGTTATTTTTGTCTATAGACATTCCCCTCAACCGAGGGAACTTGAGTACGGAGGCATGGTTTCCAAGTCTTGGGATATTTCCCTCAACCTCTGGGTGTCCTCCCCGGAGTGCCTTGTTTACTCCCCTCAAAATCGTGGACTTGCGCACAGAGGTGTTTTCTTGTTGTCCTCTATTAAGTAAATTATTCAATACCATCAAATTACCCATAACTGAAGTCCGCAGTTCATGGGAAACGGTGTGCAAAACAACATCTTTGACGCTGTTTAATTCTTGGAGTTCCAGCATTTTTTGCTGTAGCTGTGCAGTACGCTCTTCTACTTGACGCTCCAAATTTGTGTTAAATTGCTCTAGTTTTTGATAAAGTTGTGCCTGCTGAATGGCGATCGCCACTTGTTCAGACATCTGCTGCAGCAAGTCAATTTCTATCGCACTCCAATGGCGTGGTTTGCTGCATTGGTTCGCAATCAACGCGCCAAACAATTCCTTACCTTGCATAATCGGTACAGCTAAGTTAGCTCTGATTTGGAATTGTTTGTACAGCCCTTTTAATTTCGCGGATCCTGATATTTTTGTGGTATCCTCTACTATACGCACCCGGTTACTTCTCAAAATTGTTTTGAGTTCTTCTATAAAAGTTTTATCCTCATTTTTCCAATTCAGGACTGATGGATATTTGGGATCTACTGATTCAGCAAAGATTCCTGAGTAAAGATTCGTATCATTCAACGCAATGAAAACTCGATCCGCTTCTAAAAATTGTCGAACTTCGTTAACAGTCGTTTGCAGAATTTGGTCTAGATTCAGCGATTGACGAATTCGCGATAGTGTTTGAGTTAAGAGGCGATCGCGTTTTGAAGACAGCCGCAGTAATTCTTCCGCCTGCTTGCGTTCTGTTATATCATTGGTCACACAAAGCATACAAGGCTCTCCACCCAAAGTAATCACCTCGGCTGAAAACAGCGCCACTCTGAGTTCACCAGACTTTGTGTAAAGTTCTATTTCTAAATTGCGAATAAATCCTTGCTCTTTTAGCGCTTTTATGGTATCACCATGACAACTAACCCACAGATTTAACTCATTGCGGGTACGACCAATGACTTCTTCTCTGGAAAAGCCAGTGATTTGGACAAAAGCATCGTTAACTTCAAGGTAGCGTCCATCTTTAAGAGTCAAGATAGTAATTGGGTTAGGACTAGAACAAAAGGCTTTAGAAAACTTTTCCTCCGACTCGCGTAAGGCAAGTTCTGCTTTTTTGCGTTCGCTGATGTCGTGATTCACTGATAGTAAGCAGGGGATGCCATCTAAATGAATGACTTCGGCTGAAAATAGTCCCGTACGTCTCTCACCAGACTTGCGGCGGAATTCAAATTCCATGTTGCGAACAACCCCATGTTTTTGCAATTCTTGTAACACAGTGGTGCGATCGCTTTGATTCACCCAAATATGTAAATCAAAATCAGTCCGATCAATAACTTCCTCTCGTTCATAGCCCGACTGTTTGACAAAACTATCATTAACTTCTATGTAGCGTCCTTCTGCAAGAGTGCTGATCGAGATCGGATTAGGACTACAATGAAAAACTGTCGCAAACTTTTGAGCCAAATTTCTCAAAGTAACTTCCGTTTGTTTGCGTTCTGTAATATCCCGTACAATTGCCACAACTTCATCTTGTCCGCTGACAACCACTCGCGCCTCATAATCTCTGATTCCCAAAGGCGTTGGCAGTTGATATTCACAGGTTTGTAAAGTTTTTGAATCCAAAGCCTTGGCAATAGCCTCTTGGCTTTTTAAAGCAACATCTGGAGGTAATAATTCCTGTAAAGTCTTCCCAACAATTTCATGTCTGGGAATAGTGACATTTGCTCCCTCACCTTTAAAGTCAAGATACTTGCCATCGCGACTGATGCGAAACATCAAATCAGGGATAGCATTTAAAATCGCCTTATAGCGTGCTTCACTTTCTCGTAATTTTTCCTCCGCCAACTTGCGATCTGTAATATCTATGAGCAAACCATCCCAAATCACATCTCCACATGGTTGTTTTTCATAGCGAGAAGTTCCTTGAATCCACTTGAGTTTACCACTAGGAGTGATGATGCGACCTTCCCAATGCCAAGGTTCTCCTGTAGCACAACAAGCAGCAATAGATTCTTCAAACGCTTTGATATCCTGAGGATGAGTCAGTTTGTTGAGTACTTGAAAGTCCGCCTGTAGCATTTCTGGTTCCAATTCAAACAGTTCTTTACACCCAGAACTGGCATATATCACAAACTGAGATCCATCCTGCCGCTTCAGGAATTGAAAAATCATCCCTGGCAAATTGGCAGCAATTTTTTCCAGCAGGGGTAAAGTTCCTTGTTGGGAATTTGGTGTATGCAGCGCTTTCACGGTTTCATTCACACTCTGACCTTTTTATCATCAAGTAATAAATGTATCACGCAAGTCCATTATCGGCTCTTTGGCGGTTTTTCCTGTATTTGGATACCAGCCAAACAAAATTTTCCGAACTTGTTCTTCTTTCAGGTTATATTTTTCAGTTTAATTTCGCATTCACCCAATTGGATGAACCACTCGCACAAGAGCAATTTGGGTAACAACAAATAAACTGAGTTTTGAGAATCGTTAACGTAATTTGAATGTTATGTCAAGCCAACAAATCAAATCTGCTATAGGAATCTGGTTTGGTTTATGAAGTTACTAGTCTCGCTAGGGAAGAGGGAAGAGGGAACACTTCGACAAGCTCAGTGCATCGCAGGCAACACCCGAACGCTTAACATAAACTGTACGGAGTTCTGTAGAAAAAATAATTATGCAAACACTCTCTATCGACAACAACGAGCGGTTACAACTTTCACCCCTGACGATACCATCCCGCCTACTGTTGGGACCAGGACCCTCAAATGCCCATCCCACAGTTCTCCAAGCAATGAATACTCCCCCAGTTGGGCATCTTGATCCAGCTTTTCTGGCACTGATGGATGAAATTCAGTCTTTGCTGCGCTACGTGTGGCAAACCAAAAATCAGTGGACGATCGCAATCAGCGGCACAGGATCAGCAGCAATGGAAGCGGCGATCGCCAATACAATAGAACCAACAGATGTAGTTTTGATTGGTGTTGCTGGGTATTTTGGTAATCGCTTAGTTGAGATGGCTTCTCGATATGATGCCGATGTCCGAACCATCACAAAACCTTGGGGACAAGTCTTCTCGCTGGATGAGTTGCGAACTGCCCTACAAACTCATCGTCCAGCTATTTTAGCTCTTGTCCATGCAGAAACCTCCACAGGAGCACGTCAACCCTTGGAAGGAGTTGGTGAGTTGTGTCGTGAATTCGGCTGTTTGCTGTTGATAGATACAGTCACGAGTTTAGGTGGAGTTCCTTTGTTTTTGGATGAGTGGGGAGTGGATGTAGCTTATAGCTGTAGCCAGAAAGGGTTGGGTTGTCCTCCTGGTGCTTCGCCATTGACGTTAGGTCCTCGTGCGATCGAGAAATTGCATCGGCGTCAAACCAAGGTAGCGAACTGGTATTTGGATATGACGTTGTTGAGCAAGTATTGGGGCGAAGAACGCACCTATCATCATACAGCGCCCATTAACTTATACTACGCTCTGCGAGAAGCACTGCGCTTGATTGCCGAAGAGGGAATAGAAAATTCTTGGCAACGCCATCAAAAGAACGTAGAGTATCTTTGGGAGAGGTTAGAGAACTTTGGACTGAGTTTGCACGTTGACAAACAGTTCCGATTACCCACTCTCACCACCGTCCGGATTCCACAAGGAGTAGATGGTAAAGCAGTTGCACGGCAGTTGCTCAATGAACATAATATCGAAGTTGGGGGTGGTCTTGGCGAACTCGCAGGTCAAGTTTGGCGCGTTGGACTCATGGGCTTCAACAGTCGTAAGGAAAGTGTTGATCGACTTTTAGAAGCACTGCAACAGGTTTTGCATGAGCAGCGGTAGTTCATAATTGCCCAGCATCTGCAGACAACGATGCTTTTTCAACAACTGCGATCGCTTAATTTATAAAGTAAAGTATGAGGGCACAGCATTGCTGTGCCCCTACAATAGGAACATAGAAACAAACTGGGAAGAGGTTAAGCAAAGACTCGGTTTTTCTAAATCGATGGAGATTGGATGATTCTATGACAATTACCCTTGAATTAGCTCCAGAAATTGAAGATCGTTTGATAGCTCAAGCCGCAGCACAGGGCATGACACCTGAAGCGTTTTTGAAAGCCGCGATTGAAAATTTACTGAATGCTGAACCCCAGGTATACCGGGTTGGAACTGCCTTAGTCGTTCAATCCACCCCAATTGGCAATCTGGAAACCTCTGTTAATCAAATGCGAGAAGAACGACTCAGTGGCTTAATCGCAGATTATGAAAGCCCTGTTTGACACATCTGTATTAGTAGCAGCGTTTGAAGTAAGCCATCCTCGACATGGTGTTTGTCTACCGTGGTTGCAAGGGGTACAAGAAAAGGAAATTGATGGCTACCTCTCAACCCATACCCTTGCTGAACTCTATTCCGTTCTGACTCGCTTACCTGTAAAACCGCCAATTTCTCCCGTGATCGCCCAACGGTTGATCAATGAGAACCTCCATTTGTTTGAAGCAATTCCGCTCACTGCTGATGATTACCAACAAGCGATTGCCTGTATGGTTAGGCTAAATCTTCCGGGTGGCGGAATTTTTGATGCGCTAATTGCTCAAGCTGCTCTCAAAGCTGAGGTTGATATACTACTCACGCTGAATCCAAGCCACTTCACTCGGCTTGGACAAGATTTAGCTCAACGAGTGCAAGTGCCGTCTTGAGCGTCTGTTTGTAGCGAAGCAAATTGTTTGCGTTTTTCGATTTCGGCGATTGGTAATAGTAAAGTATCCTGTATTTCCTGCTTGACTTCCTGGCTAACATTGCAACCACTATTCAAACAATCAAGTATGATCCAGTTGAGTGTATGGTAACGTTTGAAAACTTCCGTTTGTTTTTCTGTAGCAAGTTAAGCTCAAGAAAATAGGAGTAACCGCTAAGTCTGCTGTTTGCTTATTTTCAGGTAATCTCAACTTTGTAACTTTTCCGTCAATTCTATTCCTTGTTGTTGTGTTTCAGCCAATGCAAAAAACCAGTTTTGGACAAAATATTCGACTTGCCGTGGGTTAAAATCTGCTACTTCGACGTACTCAAATCCCGGTAATATATACTCGCTTGTCTGCGTTCTACAAGTAATAACAAAACGGTTTTTATAATAATATCTAGAAAATGAAATAATTTGGTCTTGTATTTTTCGTCGAAGCTGGGTGGATATTTCATCCAATCTATCCAAGAAAATCAAAACCTTGCCTTGCTGCAAAATTTCTTCCGTTTGCCTTTTATCTGCTAGTCCAAATTCTTGATGAATGTAGTTTGGCAAGTGAAACTCGCTGACATTTGCAATAAATCTTAGTTCAATAAAAACTGGGATATAATTCTCTAAAAACTCCCTTTTGCAATTAGCTACTGCTAAATGTCGTAAGAAAGTGCTTTTACCTGAACCCGGTTTCCCTAACACCATCAACCTGGAGTATTGTGTAGCTGCATCTAAACCAGGCGATCGCTTTCCTCTTTTGCTTAGCCCCAATCGGTCAAAGTCATCCCGTAAGTTTAAACTTTCGATTAAACTAGGGATAGTTGCATATGATTCGCTGGTTAACTTTTCTAGCACGTAGACATCGACGTAAAGTATATCTACATCGATTTGCTGGCGATTCAACAATTGAATTTTACTGTACAGATTTTGAAGTTTCTCACAACAGCGCGATCGCACTTGTTGCACCAACTCATCAACTGGATTTGCTGCCTTGAATTTAGACTTTTTTTTATATTTTTGAATACTGGGGTATGTTCTTCTGGGATTCCTTAATCCACACTTCATTATTCTATACGGCAAAATGCCGTATGCTTGTTATTGTCTATTTTTATAACGGGATTATAGCGAAGTCTTTTGCGGCAAAATGTTCTTGCAGTAGTCTGTGGATGAAGCGATCGCTTACAGACGTGAAAATCCGTTTTACTATAGCAATCTTATTTGATTTGTGAAAAAGGCTTTGATTGAATTAACCGCAGAGACGCAGAGGACGCAGAGGAGAATAAAAGAGAGTTTCACGAATCATTTAGGACTGCTATATCGTCAAAATCCACTTACATAAATGAGTAGTGTCCTAAACAGCATTGGCTTGGGATTCGTACTCAAGCAGCAGATCCTCGAAATATTGTACGTGTCGATCAATCCCACGTTCGACGGCTTTGATTACGCTACTCAGTTTGACTGAGTTTCCCTCATAACGAGTCAGCACCGGACGAATAGAATCTTGGAAATGATTCACCTCTAATTCCGCGTGTAAGCTCAACCAAGTCGGGTGTTTCATGCCACGAGCATCAAAGTAAGATTGAAGAAGTCTGGCATTTCGGATTGACACGCATAGTTCCCTAGCACTCAGCGCTGCTAGGGCTTCGTAAAAGTTGTCGGTTCCGTAGCCGAATTCATCGAAAAATGAACGTTCATACGATGTAGTTGCAGCACTTCGCCTAGCTGCCACAATTTCAGTATCACTCAATCCAAGCTCGTGAAGAAATTCCACATACATCTCACTATGATCGTCTTGCAAGTCGGTGAAGGTGTGATCCGCTAGAGACATAATGGCAGATTTGTGATCTGGATCAGTGCAACTACCAGCTTTAACGATGCACAAGCCAAACCACTGATGCAGCTGATCGCGCCAAAAATAATACTGGAGAAAGGCATATTGCATCATTGCTGGAGTAATGGCGTAATCTTTGAGCAGGCAAAAAAAACGGCTGCGATTAAGGACTTCGTCACAATAAGCGACTGTTTGAGAACTGATTGACGCTTCTTGGGCTTTCACCGCAGGCGGTAGTTCGATGTCTCGATTTAAGCGGCTAGAAGTCAGAGTGATCGCTGGCTCTTTCATAAAACTTTCTCCTAGTTGCAAGTAATGGTTTCATGAAAGCAAGCTTAAAAGATTATTACTATGATAGTAAGAGGATTTTGATTATCTTAGTATGACATTTTAATCATACTATTTATGTGCAATGTCCCTTCGATCTTGGAATCAGCTTGAAATGCGACAGCTACATTATTTTATGGAGCTTGTTGCCGAAACGGGCGAGAAAAAGAGCTTTAGCAAAGCGGCTGAACGCCTGAATGTGGAACAGTCTTACCTCAGCAAGACGATCGCAGCATTGGAAGCAGCGTTGAGCGTAGAACTGTTTGATCGCACTCGTCGCCCTCCAGTGTTGACGACGGCGGGAAAAGTGTTTCTCGCCGAACTAACAATTGCCACTACTGCGCTCGAACAGGCGGTGACACGCGCACAGGAAGCGAGTCGTGGCGAAATTGGCAAGCTGGTAGTGGTGGTGAACACTGCGATCGCAAATAGTTTACTTCCCGACATTCTCAAAACCTTTCGCGATCGTTATCCGAATGTGGAATTGGAACTGCGAACGATGACGATTGAGGAAATGATGCAAGGACTACGGGATGGCTCGATCGACGTTGGATTTGAACATCTGCCCAATCCTTACTCAGATGATTCAACTGTGAACTTTCTCCCGATTGTGCAAGAGTCCTTTGTGGTTGCATTACCAGAACATCATCCGCTTGCTGCGCTTGAGTACATTCCACTTGAAGCACTCAAGCACGAACCGCTCATTTTGCCACCACTTGATGCAGTGCCCTCCTACGAAGTCGTCTTATCGCAATTTGAGCTTCGGGGATTCAAGCCAATATTGCTGGAAACCGTCAAAGCCACTTGGATGGTGATCAACCTTAGCTTAGTAGCGGCAGGTGTAGGCGTCTCGATTCTACCGGACAACGTGCAAACGCTTCAACGTCAAGGAGTGGTGTACCGAGAACTTCAAGACACCCCGTTTGCAAGGGCAATTGCGGTGGTGTGGCGACGGGCAGATCTCAAGGCATTGTTACAGCCAGCACCGACCGATTCGATCTTGCTGCGCCAATTCCTCACGGTAGTTCAAGAGATAGCAAAACCATACTTTTGATATCAAACAAAAGAAATCCCCACTCTCCTTACCTACAAAGCTGTGGATGGGAAAGATGGGGGTAAATTTGGATTCTGTTTTTGAGTACTTTCAAATTTCCTGATTACACTCAAACTTAGAGTTCCTTGTTTATGATCACGAAATTTGAAAACTTACTTTTCAAGTAGTTTCGATGTGGGGTAACGATTTCCTTGTTTGTTGTCGTAAGCTTCCAGTTACAATAGTTCAGGCTCTTTCACTCGTTAAATGCTTCAAGTTTGCTTAAATCGATAGATCTGATTTGTTCTTTGTTGGAGTGTTCAATTTCTCTGACAACAAAACTCCTGTCTGTTTGCACTAAATCTGGCTTTTCACTCTCGACTTGCGCTGAAGTTTTCGCTTGTGTGTAATCAATTCCTTCAAAATCTTTTTTCATAAAGCTTTCCTCTATTTGGAGTGTCTTGCAATTAGAATTCCCATTAACGCAACAAGGAAAGTGTAGAACTCATTCCGCCGCAAAAAATCCCAAATGGTTAGCAACAGGACGCTGACGCATTGGTATTCTGGTATGTATTGGAGCGTTTAACACCTTTGAACCATTATTGGTTCCCATCACGAGTGTTGTTGATCCACCCCCATCTAAATTTAGTGCTGTATGAACCCCCAAACTGGCGACAATTTTTCTTAATTCAGCCATTGTAATTCCTTCACTGTAAAGTGGTTGTTTCCCGTCTACTGCAATCAGCCAAAGTTTTGTCCCTTCTCGATTGACAGCAGCCGCAACACGTGGATACGGCTTATCTTTTTCTGAACTCTCATTAATTGGCTTACCGTCATAAACCAAAAGCTGGTTCCCTGCAACACCTTGAACTGTTCGTTCAGGACACTTATTACTTTTCAAGATTTGAACACGATTTTGGACAGAAAAGCACAACACAGGAAAATTTGCTTCGGGTGACGAATAACGATATCCATTGGAGATAGCCTCGCCCAGTGGATGGGAAGGATCACCACTGTGAGGATAGTAATCCCAAGGGGACTTTTCGTAGAAATGATGGAAATAGCTGGTATTGATTGCTAATTGCAGTTTGAATTTTTTCAGAAAATCAGACGTTTTCTGTGCGCTTGTTTCTCTATCGCTTGGTTTTGGTTCTCCTGGAGTCACAAACGGTTTAACTCCTGGTGTTTTTAAGTCAATGGTGACTATGTGGATCATTGCTGGACGTGGTGTCGAAAGAGCATTACGTTTGTAAACAATTCCACGAAACAAGACTTGCTCCATATCCGTGCGGTGAGGACGCAGAAAACACCGCCAGCTGTAGAATATGAGTGGTGACAATAGTAGACCTAGTAAACCTATCCCGGTAGCTAGTAACAATCGCCGTGTGTAAACTTTGTATCGATAATGCATTGTTTGATGGAAGTAAAGCTATTCTTGGGCGATAGAGCACCTGTAATGCCAACTTCTTCTCGATGACAAGCTGATACAAAATGATGAAGAGTTGTCTACCTAGTCTACTTCGTCGATATTCAGATTGACTTTGTTGCGATATCAGGATTTTTTAAAGGTGATACTCTAAGAAGTTTCTTTGCGTAGTAAAGCCCAGCTCCAAGAAAGCAACTGAGCTTTCTTATCTACGCAGAACTCCTGTTAGGCGTTATTTAGGTAAAACATCAGATGGAGCGTGAGTTTCACGCCAAATTCCACCCCAAATCATTGAGCCACCAGTCTTTTCGCTATTTGCAATTGCTGGACGAACAGTGTCATATACGTCAGGATACTTCGCTTGTAGTTGAGCTTCGTTCAGTTGAGCATCCAATACAGCACCATCTTGAGTCCTGACTGTGTACGATAATCCGTTTGAACCATTGTGAATGGTAATCACCCGATCGCGCATCACCAAGCTAGTCAAGGGTTGATGCTCCTCAGCACGTGTTGCAGTAGTAAAAAACACGCTCAGCACTAGGATGAAAAAAGTAGCTACTGACATTCGACGCATAACTAAATCCTCAAAATAGTCTCAAACACCCAGCACTAATTTAGCGTCAATTCCTAGAACCTGTACCAGACGCGCCTATAACCTACTGCAAAAAAAATATTGTGATTTTCCGGAAAAGATAAACCTCTGATTGTAGATATTGTTAGTTGACTCCTTTATAACTAAACATCTATATGAGCCGCAGGGGATATAACCCCAATCTCTATTGAAAACCCGGTTACAACAACCGGGTTTTTGGCATTATGTGCAGTTTTAAGAATTGTTAAGTTGCATTACAATATCCTTGAATGACGCAAGACTAGCACAAGGTACGCTCAGTGGTACAGCAAACTTCTTCTAACACAGCATCTATCTTAGGTCACAAAGAGATAGATTTTATCATCATTGGTAGTGGTATTGGCGGTTTAAGCTGTGCAGCTCTTCTGGCACGGTATGGCTTTGATGTCACAGTTTGCGAAAGTCACTCAATTCCAGGTGGTGCAGCGCATGCTTTTGAGCGTGATGGATTCAAATTTGACTCAGGTCCATCACTCTATTCTGGCTTATCCTACAGTCCCTCTACTAATCCTCTCAAACAAGTACTAGATGCAATTGGTGAGGAGTTACCTTGCGTCACCTACGATACATGGGGTTGCTGTTTACCAGAAGGAGATTTTGACACCTCAGTTGGCACTGACCAGTTTTGTGAGGTGCTACAACGGTTTAGTGGTGCTGAGGCTGTAGTTGAATGGCGTGAACTACAGCGTGTCATGGAACCATTGGCGCGTGCTGCAACTGCACTACCGCCAGCAGCCTTGCGGTTTGATGTCGGCGCGATTATGACTGTGAGTAGATTTGCCCCGTCTTTATTTCAACATATTGCAGACATAGGCAAGCTCACGGGACCGTTTAGCCGAATTATGGACGGTGTCGTGAAAGACTCTTTCATACGCAACTGGCTGGACTTGCTGTGTTTTCTTCTTTCTGGACTACCAGCAGATGGAACAAGTACCGCAGAGATGGCATTTATGTTTGCAGATTGGTATCGACCGGGCGTTAAGCTTGACTATCCTGTCGGTGGGAGTGGTGCTTTAGTGAACGCCTTGGTACGGGGACTGGAACGACATGGGGGTCAGTTGATGTTGAACGCTCATGTTGAGGAAATTCTTGTAGAAAGCAAGCGTACTGTGGGTGTGCGTTTGCGTGGTGGTAAACAAATAAAAGCGCGTCGGGCAGTCATTTCTAATGCTTCGGTATGGGATACACTGAAGTTAATTCCACAAGAAGCATTACCAAAAAAGTTTCAGGAACGACAAGCAACACCAGAGTGCGATAGTTTTATGCATCTCCATTTAGGTATTGATGCACAAGGATTACGGTCTGACCTTGCGTGTCATTATATAGTTGTTAATAATTGGGAAAATGGTGTAACTGCTCCTCAGAATGTCGTCTTGGTGTCTATTCCCTCCGTTTTAGACCCTTCATTAGCACCATCGGGAAAGCACGTTATTCACGTTTACACTCCTGGTAGTGAACCTTATGAAGTATGGCAAGGGATGAATCGAAAAAGTGAGGAGTATGCGCAACAAAAGCAGTTGCGTGCAGAAGTTATGTGGCAAGCCTTAGAACGAATTATTCCAGATATTCGATCGCGTTGCGATGTCACACTAGTTGGTACACCACTGACACACGAGCGCTATTTGCGACGCCATAGAGGTTCATACGGTCCGGCTATTCAGGCTGGAATTGGTTTCTTCCCTGGTTCTGGTACACCTATTCCAGGGCTGCTGTGTTGTGGAGACTCGACTTTTCCTGGTATTGGTTTACCTGCAGTCGCCGCCAGTGGGATGACGACTGCAAATACACTCGCACCTTTACACAAGCATGTCCAAATGCTTCAGGACATTGGTTACCTTGGTTAGTTCATAATTAATTTAGGTGTTATCTTTACAAAAGTTTATGTATTTAACTTGGTTAGACAGCAATTCTTGGCTGATTGAAATCGGAGGACAAAGGATACTTCTTGATCCTTGGCTAGTTGATTCGTTAACTTTTAGCGGTCAGAATTGGTTCTTTAAAGGCTCGCGATCGCAACAACGCCCAATACCAGAGAACATAGATCTAATTCTGCTATCTCAAGGTTTGGAAGACCATGCTCATCCACCAACGCTCAAGCAACTTGACCACAATATTCCAGTCGTAGCTTCTCCCAATGCTACTAAAGTTGTACAGCAGTTAAATTACACTCAAGTTACAACACTTGCTCACGGGCAAAGCTTCACCCTGAATCAAAGTGTTGAAATTAAAGCAACTCCTGGCTCACTGGTTGGTCTAAATTTGGTGGAAAATGGTTATCTTCTCAAAGAATTGGAAAGCGGTTTGACACTTTATTACGAGCCTCATGGAAATCATTCCTCCACACTCAAGGAAATTCCTCCAGTGGATGTCGTTATTACTCCTTTGATTGAGTTGGGTTTACCTTTAGTTGGCGCATTTATCAAGGGGAATAAATACGCCTTAGAAGTTGCTCAGTGGTTGCAACCTCAAGTTATGATATCTACCGCTGCTGGAGGAGATGTGATTTTTGAGGGATTACTTAACTCTTTTCTTCAGACGAAAGGAAGCATTGAGGAATTTCGTTCGTTACTAGAAAAGAACAATTTATCGACACGGGTGATAGATCCTAAACCAGGCGATCGCTTTGAGGTGAAGTTAGAAAAGCGAGTGTTGAATGTTTAATTTATCCCTCGTTACCTGGCTGAGCCAGGTAATGCCAACTCAGAGGCTCCGCCTCTCGTCCCCTTAAACGCGAGGCGGAGCCTTGATAACTGTATTCCCAGTCTGAGACTGGGAACAAGTCTGTGGGGCTTTTTCACCGTCTTCTGTAAAAGAAAACATCACAATTTGTCGTCAAAACTCCTGCTCTTCCTCAAAAAACCAAATTTCTGCTATGAGGGTTATACCAATCAGCCAAAGAAAGCAAAAACCTGCAAACCAAAGCATTCCTGTCATTGTGCTCACCTCCAACCTAGATTTTTAGTTATTGCAAAAAAATAAGTTTAAATGCAAGAGAAACCAGAGCAAAGTTCATTATATTTTCGCTTTGCTATCTCCACTTTTTTGATTTCAATAAAGCGCTCTCTTTAAGATATCGAAATTTTTATGCAATGATTCCTAGGTTGAAACAAAGTTTAAAAAAGACTTATGCAACCCTCGAAGTTTTCAGTTTTACGAATTCTGTTATAACAGAGAAGTTTTAGTTCGTGAGGAGAAAACCAATGCGATTACTACTAAGTGGAGTCATTCTGAGCTTTGGATTGTCTTCACTCGTTTTGCCAGAATCTTCTTTAGCTCAAGCACAGTCGTCAGCGTCCCAAAACCAAATAAACGCGATGGTAGAAGCACTGCGGCAAGCAGCACCGCCGAAAAGTGGTAGTAAAGATGATGGATATTACAGTGAATGGCGAGTCAAACCAGATACCCTTAAAGGCTGGTCAAAAAATTGTCTCAAGAAGGAAGTTACACCAGCGCAGTTTGACAGTGATGCTGGGTTAGCACGTGAAGTAGTCTCATGTATCACACGCCGGGAGTTAAGTAAGCAGTTGGCTGCTAGTGGTAACAATGAAACGGCTGCTGTGCGTGGTGTTGCTTGTTGGTGGATGACTGGTAACTACACAGGCTGCAACAGCGGCTTCACTGCTGACTATGTAAAAAAAGTTGTAGGCTATTACCAGAAACCGGGTTCAAAACCAGCATCTGGTACTGCTAAACCCGTAACCAGTCCATCTCCAAAATCTTGATTCGAGTTTGGTGCGGGTGGTTGATTTGAGTGAAGTTGCTCACGCGTTAATCTTAGCGTTAGCTCCGGCTCCTCTTAGGGGCTAGCGGTTCCCTTTAGGAACTTCGTTGACAAAATGCTCAACTTGAATACTCGTTTTTGATACAGAGTGTCATGTTTTGTTGAGCCTGAATGCCAAGGGAAAGCAGATAGAACCTCTCTGGAATGAAAAAGGTTGACCAACGCGTGAGCAGGTATTATCCAAGGCACAGCATACTGTGCCCCTACCTTGGTGGGGTGCAACAACAGAACCACTGTATTATTAAAAATATGTATTAAATAGAACTTCCAACGATAGAAGATTCTGATTTTGATTTGACTCGCTTTTGTCGCTTGCTAATGAGTGGTCTTTTTTTCTGCTTTTCCATTACTTTACTCAAACCAACGGCTACAATGTATGTCATTTCTGCCGCTGCTTGATATGCTAGTTTCATATCTGCTTGTTGTTGATTACTCATAGTTAAGTTTGTTTATTGCTACTGTTTATTACTCGTTGATACAAAGAATACAATGTTTGTTATTAACTAGACTTCATCCATTTGGGTCACCCAATCGGGTGATATCGAGGATGACTAGGTAAACTGCTAGTCATGATGAGATAATAAAAATTTGAAAAAATTAAAAAAAAATGAAGGGTAAATTAATTGTATTTGAAGGAGTGGAAGGTTGCGGTAAAACTAGTCAAATACAGCTCACGCAGGAGTGGTTACAAAGTTTTCAGACTTCGGTAGTTGTGACTCGTCAGCCAGGAGGAACAGAGTTAGGGTTGTATCTGCGAAAACTTTTGTTAGAAGCAGGCTCTCACTCTATTATAGATAAAACTGAATTACTTTTGTATGCTGCCGATCGCTCGCAACACGTAGAACAAGTTATCAAGCCAGCTCTCCAAGATGGGGCGATTGTTTTGTGCGATCGCTACACTCACTCTACCATTGCCTACCAAGGCTGGGGACGTGGTTTAGATATCAATTTAATTGATCAGCTAAACACCATTGCGACATCCGGGTTAGAAAGTGACCTAACTTTGTGGTTTGATGTTGATGTTGAGGTGGGACTTGCTCGAAAACGAGGAGGTGGCGATATACTTGACCGCATTGAAAAAGAAACAATAGCCTTTCATCGTCGCGTCCAGCAAGGATATGCACACTTAGCCGACTCTCACCCAGAGCAAATTGTTCGTGTCGATGGTAGCTTGAGTCAAGAAGCTGTACAACAAAAAATTCAGGCAATTTTAACCGCTAGGCTAGAAGCTTGGATTGACGAGAAAAAGGATAATTTAGATCTTGCACCATAATTTTCGTCCGCCAATAAATAAATTTCTTGGCTTAAAGCCCAAGTCCGTTAAAACTGACTGGGTAAGTCTTTTAGGAGGCACTGCGTTGGGGAGCCAGTACTGCAGAGAGAAGTGCCTTGCGGGGGTTCCCCCCGTTGTGGCAACTAGCCCCGAAGGGGGCGCTACGCAAACGGAGAGGGTCTCCCTCCGTAGGTATCTGGCGTCCGGGTTTCCCGACTTGTAAGCGCAAAGCGCACGCCGGAGGCGAACGCGCAGCGTCTCCGCAGGAGTTAGCATGTCCCGTTCCGTTTTAACGGACTTAAGCTATTAGCCAGGAACTTCAGTTCCTGGCGTACTCCGGTTAGGTGCAAGATGTAAGTAGGTAACAGATTAAGTAACAGATATCTATGCAGTACAACTTTAAAGAGCTTGCTGAATTTTACAAACACGCGCTCCTCAATGACGTACTCCCGTTTTGGGAAAAACACTCGATTGACTGGGAGCAAGGCGGCTATTTCACCTGTCTTGATCGTCAGGGGAAAGTTTATGACACAGATAAGTTTATCTGGCTGCAAAACCGCCAGGTGTGGACTTTCTCCATGCTTTACAACCAACTAGAAAAGCGCGAAAATTGGCTGAAAATTGCCAGCAATGGTGCGAATTTTCTTGCACAACATGGTCGAGATGCTGACGGGAATTGGTACTTTGCCCTAACCCGTGAAGGGAAGCCACTGGTTCAGCCTTACAATATGTTTTCTGATTGCTTTGCAGCAATGGCTTTCAGCCAATACGCCCTCGCCTCCGGCGAAGAATGGGCAAAAGATGTAGCTATGCAAGCTTACAACAATGTTTTGCGCCGCCAAGATAACCCCAAAGGCAAGTATACCAAAACCTATCCTGGTACGCGTCCGATGAAATCTCTGGCAGTACCGATGATTTTAGCCAATCTGACTCTAGAAATGGAATGGCTACTACCAACCGAAACCCTTGAGAACGTCTTGACTGCAACCGTTCAAGAAGTGATGAGCGATTTTCTTGACAAAGAACGCGGATTGATGTTTGAAAATGTTGCTCCGGATGGTTCGCACATTGATTGTTTTGAGGGACGTCTGATAAATCCCGGTCATGGTATTGAAGCGATGTGGTTTATCATGGAAATTGCTCGTCGTCGCAACGATACTCAAACGATTAACCAAGCCGTTGATGTGGTGCTAAATATCCTGAATTTTGCTTGGGATAGTGAGTACGGCGGATTGTATTATTTTATGGATGCAGATGGTCATCCGCCACAGCAACTGGAATGGGATCAGAAATTGTGGTGGGTTCATTTAGAGTCTTTGGTTGCATTGGCGATGGGCGTTAAGCATAGCTCTGCCGTAGGCAATCGCCTAACAGAACGTGAAGCATGTCGGGAATGGTATCACAAGATCCATGATTACGCTTGGTCGCACTTTGCTGATCCAGAATGCGGTGAGTGGTTTGGATACCTCAATCGCCGTGGAGAAGTGTTGTTAAATCTTAAAGGTGGCAAATGGAAGGGTTGCTTTCACGTCCCGCGTGCATTGTATCTGTGTTGGCAGCAGTTTGAGGCGTTGAGTGGAAATTAAATTTATTAAATTAAAAGTGGAAGCCGCTACATCTAATAAATGCCATGACTGTTGTTAAACCAAAACGATTCACAATCGACGAATATCATCGACTGATTTCACTCGGATTTTTGACGGAGGGAGATAGGATTGAATTGATTCGAGGAGAATTGATCCAAAAGACTGCAAAGGGAACACCTCATACATTTTGTACAACTCGACTTTGCCGTCAATTTGATCGATTGCTAGGCGATAGAGCTGTCGTGCGTTGTCAAGAACCTATCATTCTCCCATCAGATAGTGAGCCTGAACCAGATGCAGTGATTGCACGAGGAGATGAAGCTGACTATCTTGCTCACCATCCCTATCCCGAAGATATTTTGCTTGTTGTTGAAATTTCTGATTCCACATTGACTTATGATCAAACAACGAAGCTAAGGCTGTACGCAGAAGCCGGAATTTATGATTATTGGATCGTCAATTTGCACGCTCGTCAATTAGAACGTTACAGTCAACCTTATCAAAATATTCAAGGTGAGTTTAACTATCTGAGTAAACAGATTTCTTTGGCGAATCACTCAGTGCTAATTCCTGGGTTTGAAGATGCTTTCTTGGACTTGATTCGGATTTTTCCAGAGGGTGCAATTGCCAACCTAAGCCAATAAGTGAGCGCGTTATATTAAGACAATGAAGCTTTGGTTTCCTGAATTTAACCTTGGATTTATCCTTTAGTTGAAGGATTAAATATCTCTAAATATCACTTATACTGTGTTGTACCCTGTAGATTGCATAGTATGAGATTTATTTCAAAACTGGAATGGGAAGGACTTCAGGAAAAATATGAAGTAAAAGTGTTAAATTCATTAGACCTATTACCGCCTGGAGCAGAGAGAATAGAGATATATAGAGATGATTCATATAGAATAAATGCAAAACTAACTGGAAAGCTTTTTCATATAAATGAACTAGAGATATGGATAGATAAATGGATGAAAGTAGATACAGAAGGCTACTTCTTACCTGTAGACTTAGAAGTTGATGACCAAGTATGGTTTTATAAATTCAACCGATGCTTCTTTGACTCTGGTAGCCAATTCCCTATCAGCAGTAATCGTAATAATCTTAATCAATCTCTTCTAGACTTTGAAGTTAATTTTTATATATCTAATGTTGTTAAAAAATACAAAACATCTTATTCTTCTCAAGAAATAGCGTGGTTAACGGAATGGTACCTTAATGGACCAAAAGAAGACTTCTACACTCGTATGACAAGTAGGGAGTTAGCAGTAGAATATACAAGAAATAGACTATCTTTTGAAGAGACTAACTTTAAGTTTCCTGATAATCAAACCACCAAGCTTGACTATGTAGTCATTCAATTAGATAACTTAAAGTTTGTTATTCATGATGTACCTAAGTATCTTGCTCCTAATTGGTCAAATTGTTTAGGTATTGAGTATAGAGAAGAGTGGGGTGGAATACCTGAATCAGGAGAAAGAGAATCTATAGCGGAAATTGTTGGTTTCATTGCTGGTCGTCAGCTTTTTAATATTGGTTTAACTGAGTTTGACAAGTCTGGATATGCAATTCAAGAAATAGCTAAAAATCCCCCTTACTCACTAGGTCATAATTTAATAACGACTTGTCAATCGCCTGACTTTCCACCTGTCAGGCTTCAAGAAGATTTTAATATAAAAACAGAAGAAGTTTTACAACAGTTAATTCCCAATTACTTGTCTTTAAGAGAACCATTACATCTTAAAAGTGCTTTACATCGTTACTGGTTATCGAAAGAATTACCCATTGGTGATAATTTACCTACTTTAGCAGCAGGAATCGAAACTTTATCAGCAAAATATTGTAAATATCGATCAATTGAATTAATAGGTAATTATATCCCAAAAGGGGAATTTAAGGAAATTTTAAAAGAGGAATTAACATCAATAGAAAATAAGTTGAAGATTAAACCGAACGGTGAGAAAGTTCTAAACAAAATTCTAGGAGCATATTCGTACCAACTAGGAGTAAATGGAACCCTGAGAAATTTTTTTGCGGATATTCAATTAATTTTAGGTGAAATAGAAGAAAAAGCGATGAAAGCTAGAAATAAGATGGTACATTCGCAAATAGATGCTTCTGATGAAGCAGAGCGTCGTGAAATGAGTAAACTTACAAGTGCGTATCAGACGCTGTTCCATAGAATTATGCTAAGGATTTTAGGTTTTGAAGGCAAGTATATAGACTATTACTCATTAGACAATTTACAGAGAGCTATCGAACAGCCAATCGGAGGCTCCTCACATAAAAGTCAGTAAGTAGTTTAATCGCTGGCTTGATTTGGAGATATTTATTGCGGTACAACAATATCAGGTGCTGCTAATTGTGTATGACCCAGCAAATGAGGTGATTGTGCGGTGGATAAGGTAGCAAAATATCGAGAATATATTAAAACACTGCTGACTCGTTATGCCAGTGAAGATATCTCAGATAACGACGTAGAAGTCCAACTCATGTTAGATACCGAACGAGATCATTACCAGTGGATGAATGTAGGTTGGCAACAGTTTAATCGTGTTTATCGATGCGTGATGCATTTCGACATTAAAGATGGAAAAATTTGGCTTCAGCAGAATTTAACGGATCAGAATCCAGCAGAGGAATTAGTCGAAATGGGAGTACCACCAGAGGATATTGTGCTGGGGTTGCAACCTCCCTACAAGCGCCAGTACACAGATTATGGTGTTGCTTGAGCAAGAACTAATCTTCGGTTTTCTGCTTTGGTGGGCATTACCACGAATATCTCAAATGTCCATCACATAGCTTTTATGGACAATGCCCACCCTACGATTTGTGGTCTTATTATAAGAATAAGCGCTGTAAAACAACGGATAATGCACCTTTAAGCATGGAATTTGAGTGGAATCCTGATAAAGCAGACACAAATCTTAAAAAGCACAGCGTTTCATTCCAGGAAGCCGCTACTGTATTTGGCGATCGCCTATCGATAACGTTTCCAGATCCTGACCACTCGATAGGAGAGAGCCGATACGTTACTATCGGATTATCCAGGTATGATCGCTTGCTGCTGGTTTCTCATACCGATCAAGATGAGCGTATCCGGATTATCAGTGCAAGAGAAGCAACACGGCGAGAGCGGAGATTCTATGAGGAAGGAGACTGAAAACGAGTTTGAGGATGAGCTACGTCCTGAATACGACTTTTCCAAAATGACAGGTGGTGTTCGGGGGAAGTATGCAGAACGCTATAAAGCTGGAAATAATCTCGTATTACTTGATCCTGACGTAGCACAAGCATTTCCAACTGATGAGTCTGTCAACGAAGCATTACGGTTATTAATGCAAATTGCTCAACGCCAACGCACTCAACACCAATAAAGGTTAAAACCTTGTGCGATGACTGGCACTAAGCTACGTTACTTTTACGCCCATCTCTGTGAATGAGTAATAACTATTCAAGATTTGTTTACCCCTACGACACACTATAGCCCGTATACTCTCTTACGTACACAGGTTGTAAACCCAACACAATATCATTCTTTAACACACCCATTGCTACCAATTCATCAGCAATCAATTTATCAGTCTGGTTGCGTTGAATCCAGATTTTACGGTCTTTAATATCTAAATGCATAACGCAGTAGTAGATGCGGCGATGTTTATCCCATCCCAAATCAACAATTTGATAATGATCTTGTTGTGTATCAAAAATTGTTTGCACCTCAATTTCGTCATTACTCAGTGTACTTTTGCTGTATTCTTTCAAGAGTTCTTGGATACACTGACGATAAAATTCTAATTTTTCCATTTGACTATTACCTCATCCACTGGATCGTATACAATCAGTTTGACTTGATATTTGCTCACTGACGCCTTGGGTAAATCATGTTGAAAAAATGACTCATAAGCAGCAATAGGAACACCTAAATATAAGGTGTATTCTGTCTTATTTAATTCTAAAATTAAACGGTAATTTAAATATTGACCCAGAGCAATATGGAAATCAAAAAATGCTGAGTCACTCAAAAAACTTTTGACTTGTACTGCAATCTTTTCTCCGAATTTCTCAGCTACTAACAGCCGTTCTGAAAGCAAGTCAACTCTAATTTCATCTTCCTCAGTAAACAAAATCCTCAAAGGGTCATGTGTGATCACCCACTGTTCTTTCTCAAGACCTTTTTTGAGTGCTTTGTAGAATCGGTCTTTGGCTAACATTATCCCTCGCACACCTGTTAATCTGATTTTATATCAGTAAGGTATCCCAAAAAATCCTTGACTAAACTTCTTTAATCATTAGTTATTGGTCATGAGTATTGACTTTTTACCACTCATGAGTTCTAATGCGAAACCTCATTTCTTTTAACAGTTATTTGCTATCAGTTATTAGGTTATCGGCACATCTGGCTCCAGAGGGGCGCTACGATGGGGAGGGAGTCATTTAACACTGAGATGAGTTAACTCATATCTTGCACCAGCTTTTGGATCCGCCAAGAAATAAATTTCTTGGCTTAAA
>NZ_CAWPKW010000372.1:0-1230 GCF_963888615.1 Brasilonema octagenarum UFV-OR1
AGGGTAATGCTCCCTCTCGTCCTTCGGCTTCCTGAACTAACAAATTCACCGTCGCTTGATCTAAAGGATGATTTGCCAGTTCTGCTGGCTTGGCTATAGCTTGCTGCAGTTCATCAGCAGTCATTGCTGGGATAATTAAGCCGTGTTGAGCAACAAGTTGATTCAGCACAGGATGCCTTTGGGTTTCGCCGAGAAAGTCACTGCGCAGGGTGACAATCACAGAAACACGAACTGAGGAGTCAGCAGCAGCATCAACTAAATTTTCAATAAAAGCTTTGCGTTCATCAGCATTCTTGCACAGCGAGTAGACCTCCTCAAACTGATCCACCAGCACCACTAAGGAAGATTCGGCAATCTTAGGCAGCATATCGGCAATGCGCCGCAAACCATCGTATGCACCTGTCTTATTAGTGCGCTGCAATTCATCAACAAACTCTCGTGTCTTCGCCACCGGGGTAAGATCCTGTGTCGCCACCCGCGCCAAAACCCCAGCCAAAGCTTCCAAGGGATGCGCCCCAGGTACCAGTATCGCCACCTGCGCCTGCTTTTTTCCGGGAAGCGATCGCCGCGCCAGTTCTGGAATTAATCCGGCGCGTGCTAGAGAAGATTTGCCACTTCCCGATGGTCCCAAAATAGGAAGCAAGCGGATTTGAGACACATCTGAGTGAAGATCTCGAAACACATTCCACAGTCGCGAAATCTGAGCTTCTCGACCAAAATAGCGATCCGCATCTTCTTCATCAAACGCCAACAGACCTTTGTAAGGATTGGGACCAATCTTAGTTTCAACAGGCGATAATTCTGATTTCACTTCTTGAGCGGTGTGATATTGGTAAATCACAACCCTATTGCCATCCCCTGAAATAATCGCACTGCTGAGTGCATCTCGTTCGATTGCGATGCTGCGATTTTCATTTGGAATAGCGTTGTCACTCATCGATTCTGCCTCAATATCAATACACTCCTGTTAAATTCCCAAACCAACGATACCAAGTAGCTTATGCCAGTTCTCTCCTAACCAAGCTGTTGTTTTGGTTAAGTGAGGTTTAAGTTTTTCAACCAGAGAAGCAAATCCTTCAGCCCTCTTAGCATAATCGAACGCTCTGTCTAATGCCTTCCCCACCTCGTTTTTATCTGGGTTGGGCTTGTTTACCTCTTCCTGGGCATCAGCAAATGCATTCTCAATTTTGCGACGATCCGGACTTTCCAGCAATGCGATCGCCTCTTGCA
>NZ_CAWPKW010000373.1:0-24856 GCF_963888615.1 Brasilonema octagenarum UFV-OR1
TGCGCTTACGCCCAAGCCGCGTGCGCTTGCGCTTACGCAGTCGCCTAGGTCGGGAGAGCCGTCATTCGCGCTGTCTCACCAGATGCCTAGGTCGGGAAACTCTCCTGCAGCACTGGACTCACTGATAACTGCTCACCATATTATTCTCTAAGCAACTTCAGTAATACTGAGAATCTTGCCCCCAGTTGTTTGGATGTTCTGAATCTTCTGGGACATTTGGTTATAGCCGACTTCAAAGGTAACTTTGCCCATGCTTATACGAGGAGGATTAGAGCTACCACTTGCAACAGTAATCCGGAAACGCTTACCAGTATTGCTGTAGGCTCCAGAGCCAGTTGCTGGGAATTTGATTTTTGTTGGCAGGTTACTTCCTACATCACTAATCAATTTCGCGTTTTTGCCAGCAGCATCATAGGCAGCAAATCCGCGATCTAGAGCAAAGGTGCGATTAAAGCCGACATTCTTAATGCCAGTTTGAGTACGATTACCGCGTGAGTAAGGAACCACGTTTTCACCAAAACTCGCGATATACTCATCACTGTCAATGTAGGAGTTAATCTCCGCTTCGTAGCCCTGCTCATTGTAAATGAGAACATGTCTAGAAATCTCAGTCTGCTCAACCGGAGCGCGTCCTAACAGATGCTTGAAGTTTAATTCAATAAAACGGTAGGAGGATGAAGTCTCAAAAAACAACGAACGGTAAAGTTCGGATTGGGCAACGGCTCTAACAAATCCTCGAACGGTAATATCACGATTGCGCAGCAAGGATTCTGCACTGCTGAGGCGCTGACTTTCCATAACGTGGGCATTGCCTAGCACTTGCCGATACACCGCCCGAATGATCGTCTGTAGATCATCTTCTAAGGTGTTGGGGCGTAGTTCAAGATACTCTGCATCTGCAATCCAAAGTGCCATGGGAATTTTTCCTAATGAAGTGTTTTATTGTTCAGTTTGATAAAGTTGAGAAATCACAAGAGTGATTTCATCGGTAAGCTGATTAGACAATAGGTTCAAAGCTGTTTTTCTATTCCTATGGCGAATGATTAGTATGAGTGATTTCCAATGGAACGACTCAATTGGTCATTGCACATAGTCGCTAGCATAATCTTATCGAAATTTCAATCTCTTAAACCAGAGCTTCAAAGTTTTTTTTATTGTTTTTATGAAAACAGATCCAAAGGAGCATCGCCCGTTGGGCAGATCTTTGCGCAAGAATGGCGTTTGTTGACAGTTTTTGAGCAGCGCTTTTGGGCGATGCTCCCTTGGCGCACCAACTCCATCGAATCCAAGATTTGAGGCAACTAAACTTCGTTTGGTTGGGGCGTAGGACGCTTGACGCTCTGCATAGCGGCAGATCGCCACCAAAGGCTCAGTTCACAGCAGGAGCATCGCTCTCAAGAATTACAAAGAACATGTCCATGCAATTCTTGAAAGTTCATGCCTAGACAATCTCAGTGATGCTGACAATCTTAGCGCCGGTGCGGTTAATCCGCTGAATTTGAGGGGTCATGTTGTCACCAGAAACAATGTATTCGGTGTTGCTAATCCGACGAGGGCTATCAAACTTGGAACCCCGCACTAAAATCTTGAATTTCTTTTTGTTAGCTTCACCCGAACCACCGAGGTTTACATCTGCTGCTTTTATTTTGTTCGAGCTGTTGGTTGCCACTGGATAAACCAGTTGAGAGGACTTAACCGCGCTACTGATTTGAGAAGGACCACGATCCAGAGCAAACGTACGGTTATAGGTAACCTGACTCCGCCCAACCTCCGTTTTTGCCCCACGATTGTAGGGTACAACGTTTTCGCCAAAGGCTGACTGGTACTCTTCGCTATCGATGTAGGAGTCGATTTCAGCGTCGTATCCTTTTTCCACACAACGAACGATGTGCTCGGAAATCTCCGCTTGGGACTGGGGTGGACGACCGAGGAAGTGCTTGAAATTCAATTCTACAAAACGATAAGGAGCACACGATTCAAAATAACGCGAGCGGTAGAAATCCGACTTAGCAACTGCGCGGACAAACTCCCGTACAGAGATAGTGCCATCTTTCAATTGTGATTCTGCACTCACCAAGCGCTCACTTTCCATCACATGGGGGTTGCCTAAAACCTGCTTGTAGACTGCCCGAATGACTGCTTGTACATCCTCTAGGTCGCGGGTGGGCCAGAGTTCTATTGGTGCTATTGTTGCCATAATTAAGGGAATACTCCTAACACTTGTTTTGCTGAGAATTCAAAACTCAGTTCATACTGACCAGTGATTAGCAACTGAAGTAGCAATTACCAACTTCGCTATGCCTGACGTTACGCACTCGATGATTGCTGCGTAAAGGTTAGGGTTTGCAGTTTCAACTGCTTAAGATCACTCTGGGAACAAGTACGATACATTATCTGAGCTTTGGGAAAGCACCCCTAACTTCAAAACTTGGGAGGTACTCCAGGGCGAACGCACAGTCGCGTCTGCTTTTTGGGCAATAAGCTTTTTTGCCCAGAGAGATTCTTAAATAATCTCTCTGGCCAAATCGAATATTTAGGGCATAGGGCGCGCCGCGATGCTCACTCGGGGAGCATCGCAAGGGGCGATCGCCATCGCCATCAGCGTGACTCAACACTCTTGCCTATTCCCCAAGTCTGGTGCTATCAACGCGTCTGCTAATCACCGATCTAGCATCTTCTGCTATACAGGCGTGATACTAGCGATAACACCACCCTGTCTGTGAATCCGTTGATATTCTTCCGAAAGCTTCTCGAACGGTACCAAGTAAACCTGATTGCTGCGGCGGAACTTGGAAACTCGGTTAACCGCATTTGATCGGTAGCCAGTGACTTCGATGCGGAAAACTTTGCCTTCTTCGCTTGCTCCCACACCAAGACGCACACGTGAACTGACTGGCGGGTTGCGGAAGGTTGATCCTGGTGGAATAACAGGGGTTGGTATTGCGCTAATGACTAGTGAGTTGAGTTTCGGAGACTTCCCTGCCAAATCTCCCTTGAGAGAGCTAGTGGAAGCACCCCGCACCAACTGGAAGGTATGGGTAAAGCCAATCATATGGCTTAATGCTTCGGTCTTGTAGCCTCTAATGTAAGGTACCAGGTTTTCACCAAAGGTGTTCTGATATTCGTCACTGTCAAGGTAGGAGTCGATTTCAGCTTCAAAATTACCCGCATCGAGGATGGCACTGTGAGCCTTCATTTCATCGTAACTATTAGGGGCGCGACCAAGTAAGTGCCGGAAGTTTAGCTCGATAAAACGATAGCGGGGGGTATCACCAAAGCGCGAGAAGTAGAGATCGGACTTTGCTACAGCCCGAACAAACTCACGAACACTGAGTTCACCACGTTTGAATTGTGATTCTGGCACTGTCAGCCGCTCACTTTCCATAACGTACGCATTACCCAGTACTTGCCTGTAAACGGCTTGAATCAGGATTTGTGCTTCTTCATCAGAGCGACCTGGAACCCACTCAAGTGGAGGGGTTTCGTCAAATAAGCTAACTCCTAAACGTGATGCTGGTCCAAAAGGCATTAAGCAAATCTCCTGGTTAACAACATAAGCTGAGAGTAATTATCTCAAAAGATTAAGTAAATTATGAATTGCTCTTTCAAGCAATAAATTTAGAGTTTAGAGTTTTTATTAACTCTGGGAGCTAGAAAAACTCTTAACCGTGTGAGTTTTTTAACTTTATACTAAGGTTTGACACCTTGCACACCCTCAATCTTCATATAACGTCGTAACCAAAAAGATTAAGAATCGTTAAGTTTTATTGTGTAGATTAGTTACATCAGTTTGACATCACTGAGACATCACCAAAATGCAGTAAATCACTGTTACTCAAAGCCACTATAGGGCAACGGTGGAAATGAACGTTTCTTCAAACTGGACTATTGTGGCATCCAGAATTTTAGTCACCAAGCGTTCGCGTTCGCGCTGACAAAGTCTTAACGTTTCTTAACTGATTTTTCAAGTTTTTTGTTCAACTCCAAAGCTCACCAGTAGCGGCTCTTGTAGGGGTTGCCGCAATAAGGTTCGGATAAGCACTTCTTTCCCCCTTAACCGAACCGAATTGCCCTACATCCCTACACCATACACCCCTAGTTTTTGTCAATTCACTCCGTTGCGCCTGCCTGTTGTAAAATTTGAACTGCACTGACGGGACGAAACGATCGCTTTGCTTCACTTAATGCCGTTGCCCCCCAACGGTTTTTGGGACGAAAGTCCGCGCCATGCTCAAGCAGGAGTTCCATCACCTCCAAATCTCCGCGTGCTGATGCCATCATTAAGGGAGTCCAGTCGCCAATGTTGTGCGTATTCACCGAGGCTCCCCGTGAAATCAGTGCCTTGACAGTATAAAACTGTCCGTTGTCAACTGCCAAGTACAGCGTCGTATCGCCAATCCTGTTGGTTGCATGTACATCTGCCCCCAAGTCAATCAGACGCAGGATCAGATCTGTCAGACCAAAGCGGGCAATAGACATCAGCACAGTTTCACCGTGGTGGTTTCTTGAATGGATATCAGCTCCATAATCCAGCAGCGCGTTAACGCTTTCTGAATACCCACCTTCTGCGGCGTACATCAGGGCAGTATAGTTAGCATTATTTTTGACATTTACATCGGCACCATGACTCAGTAGGATTTTAACCACATCCGCATAACCCTCTCCCGCTGCCCACATGAGTAAAGTATTGCTTTCTCCAACTGGGGTGACTCCCCCAGTTGTATTGACGTTTGCCTGTTGAGCTAACAGATCTGCCACCGCCGTAGCATCTCCTCGAACAACTGCTCGGATCAATTCATTGTTCAGTGAAGACATAGTTTTCTACCCCCTACACTGACTATAGAACAAACCACATAGACGCAGAGCGGCTTCCCGCTTTCTTAGCACACAAAGGAATAAGAACTACCAGAGAGTTATTGCATGAGTCAAGACTGCTTCAGTTCAACTTTAAATACACTATCAACAGGCTTTTGGGCAATAGTCGCATCCCAGGCGATCGCCTGCAAAAACTCCTCTGCTGATGCAGTTTCTACAACATCCACTCCCCATTGTCCGGGTTGCAGGGAGCCAGGCGAAGTACTCGTTGGTGGAGTTGTTTTCATTCCTCCCAGTACCAAAATTTGTGGGATTGCTTGTTCGGCAGACTGTTGCGACTGACGCTTCTGGGCTAGTATCTGGGCGCACTGTTTGCCAACCTGCTGCGGTGAAAGCTCATCACTCTTAAACAGAATTTCTACGATCCAGTGAGGATTGTCCACTGTCTGACATTTGATATTTTTTTCCTCACCGAATCCTTCAATAAAGACGGTGGCGAACTGTTCTCGATCAAGTTCAGGAACACTGTTATCTGACACACTAAAGTTATGAGAAAGCAGCATTCGTTGCTGGGGTACGTCGCTCATCGTATCAAAGATTGTATTTATTCAGACTGATATTTCAATTTACAATTTTTCGGCTATCCTTCTTTAACTCTTTCACTTCATTCATCAGGTAAGTTCATACAATAATTTTTTTTCATCAGCTATTTAGATTCATAAATCAATACTGAGTGAAATATTCACTTAACATCAGAAAAATTATTGACACGACTCGCAATTATTTACGTATTTACAAGCTTTTGCCAATGTAGTACGATTATTCATAATCTTGGCGACGTTTATAAAAAAATAAAAATACCCAATTTGTCTTCAAAAAAGATTCCACAGCACAAAATCGAGCAATTGCATTGTAGTGTCAACGCAGTTTTGACTCCTATTGTTATGATTTCCAGACATAAAATTATTAAGTATTTTGAAGTCTTTTTATAAAAAATTATTGCAGAAGTTTCTTTGTTTGTTGACTTTTGACAAGTTTTGGTATTTTTAAACCCAACTCTCCTTTTAAGGTATTTCCACGAAAGTCCCCACACAATAAAGCGTTGAGTGTGGGGTAAGGAACTGTTATTGCTTTGGGCTGATACTTGGTAACAAACAAAAAATAGAGATTAGTCCCCCACGGTTAGAATGCACTTGCCGTTGGGCGGACAATCACTTCATTGACATCAACATCATCAGGCTGGGAAACGGCATATAAGACAGCTCTTGCGATCGCATCCGGAGTCAGCGAAATTTTGCGGAATTCTTTCAAAGCACCTTTTGCTGACTCCTCTGTAATATCAGAGCCGAGTTCAGTTTCAACCACACCGGGAGATATTGTCGTCACGCGGATATTTTTCGATTCTTGACGCAGTCCTTCAGATATTGCCCAAACAGCATATTTTGTCGCGCAATAGACAGCGCCAGTAGGCACTACAACATGGGCGCCGATGGAAGCAGTATTGATAAACTGCCCGCCGCCTTGCGCTTCCATGATGGGCAGACCAGCAGCAATGCCGTTCAGCACACCGTGAATGTTCACATTAATCATGTTATCCCACTCCTCAACTTTCAAAGCGTTCATCGGGGATAGGGGCATAACACCTGCGTTGTTGAAGATGACATCGACGCGGCCAAACTTGTCCTTGGCAAAGTGAATGAACTGTTTCATATCCTCGCGATTGGTGACATCCACAGCTTTGAATTCTGCTGTTCCACCTGATGCGCGGATTTCCTCAACAATCTTTTCTAGCTTTTCAGTGCGCCGTGCGCCTAGAACAACTTTTGCGCCATTTTTAACTAACAACGTGGCGCTAGCTTCACCGATTCCGCTACTAGCTCCGGTGATGGCAATGACTTTGTTTTCAACGTTTAACATATTGACTTTCCTTTTAATTTGAGAATAATGAGGAATTTGAGAGCGATCAGGCTAGGCGCGAGCCATCCTTTTGGTCGAGTGCGATTTAGGAATCTGGGTTTGCGATAACGAGTTTTGGGAAATAAATACCGCCACAGATTTCAATTCAATGATTGAGCGCTTTCATTTGCTGTTCAGCATAGCGAGAACCAGCAGTGATTCCTTTGGGAGCAACCGCTTCAATTCGGCTCAACTCTTGAGAAGTCAGTGTAATGTCAGTTGCAGCAATGTTTTCTTCCAGGTAGCTCCGTCGCTTTGTACCCGGAATCGGCACAATGTCATCGCCCTGAGCGAGTAGCCACGCCAGGGCAAGTTGACTGGGGGTCACGCCTTTTTCTTTTGCGATCGCTTTCACCTGTTCTACCAGTTGCAGATTCTTGTAGAAATTCTCGCCCTGAAATCTGGGTGAATTTCTGCGATAATCATCTTGGGCAAAATCTTCTGGGCTGGTGAACTGCCCTGAGAGAAATCCACGACCGAGTGGGCTGTAAGCCACGTAGCCAATGCCTAACTCGCGCACAGTCGGCAAAATCTCATCTTCTGGATCACGGCTCCACAGGGAGTATTCCGTTTGCAGGGCAGTAATCGGGTGAACTGCATGTGCCCGTCGAATCGTGGCAGCAGCCGCTTCGGACATTCCAAGATAGCGGACTTTGCCCTGCTGCACCAGTTCTGCCATTGCCCCGATGGTCTCTTCAATCGGCACCGTTGGGTCAACTCGATGCTGATAGTAAAGGTCAATCACATCCACTCCCAAGCGTTGCAATGAAGCATCACACGCTTGATGCACATATTCCGGTTTGCCGCTCACGCCCACAAACTGACCATCGCTGCTACGGACGTTACCAAATTTTGTGGCTAACACAACCTGATCTCGACGATCGCGGATTACTTTGCCCACCAATTGTTCATTTGTGAAGGGACCGTACATATCAGCCGTATCCAGCAGCGTGACTCCGAGTTCTAAAGCGCGGTGAATTGTGGCGATCGATTCTTGCTCATCACGCCCTGCATAGAACTCAGACATGCCCATGCAGCCTAGCCCTAGTTCTGAAACCACCAGTTCTTTGCCAAGTTGACGTGTTTTCATAAAAGTTCTCCTGATTTAACTTGCGATTTTCAGTCTTATTCTTGCGGCATGGGTTCATTGTAGGTTTGACAAGCTTTTCCCTAAATACACAAACCTCGCAGATGATTGCCTAATCCTCTCAAGCAAGGCATTGGCAACGAAGAAATATTTCCTATAATGGGCACATGGTTAAATCAGTCAAAAATTCAACATGACGATTGAGACACTGAGCCAGGAGACAGCGAACACCAAATGTGAAGAACTGGCGGCATTGGTTGCGAGGCATACTGACGGCAAGGGAAACGGTGCCCATGCAACTGCGATCAATCCCTTAGCGTTCACGCGAGAATGTGATACTTCCAAAGCAATTCAGGGTGTCAGCGAACCGCTTCTCGCCATTGTGGTGCAGGGCAAAAAAGAAGTGTTGCTGAATGAGGAAACCTATCAGTACGGCGTCGCTCAGTATCTGGTTGTTTCAATGGATTTACTGATGAGCGCATGTGTGGTCAAGGCAACTCCCGAACAGCCCTATCTGGGATTTAAGCTGAAGCTAAACCCAGCCCAACTTTGTGACATTATTGCTCAAACGAACCCAGACATCGGTAAGAAAGAATCAGTCAGAGGCTGGTTCATTAGCGATGCCTCGCCACTCTTGATTGATTGCGCCCTCCGGCTGACAAAGCTTTTAGATACACCGCAGGATATCCCGTTTCTTTCCCCGATGATCATCCGCGAAATCTATTACCGTTTACTCATGGGTGAACAAAGCGAAGCGGTTCGTCAGATTGCTACCTCTGGGAGCAATATGCAGCGGATTGCTGAAGTTATTAAACAGCTCAAAGCAGATTTTACAAAACCGTTGCGGGTTGAGGATTTGGCTCTTGCAGCGAACATGTCTCCTGCATCGTTCCACCGCCATTTCAAGGCAGTCACCTCGATGAGTCCGCTGCAATATCAAAAACAATTGAGACTATTAACAGCACGTCAGATTATGCTTGCCGAGAATCTCGATGCAACACAGGCTGCTTATCAGGTTGGCTATGAGAGCACTTCGCAGTTCAGCCGCGAATATGCTCGCATGTTTGGTGCGCCGCCCATCAGGGATATTGAACGGTTACGGGTAGCCTGAGGGAAAGAATTAGAAACCCATTATTTGTATTAGGTGTATCAGGTCTGATCGTGAAATAGTATAACCTTTGACGATAAAAGCATTAGCACTTTTGATTGCCTCATTTAATAGTACTGCAGTACTATTAAATGCTGAAACGCAATAGACGTTGAGTCAACAAAAAACTCACTTTTTTTTGAAGTCACATTATTACCACGGCTTCGGTGTAAGCAGAATCAACTGACGTTTTTGGAGCGATCGCACTCCCTCCAAATCCATCCCCGCCTTCTGTATTAATGCCTCAACCGTTTCCTGTCCCTGAGCATTGTCACAAGCCTCTATAAAAGCATACTCTGCTTCACTAAGTCTGACGACTTGATAGTTATAATCTAAGATGACTTGACTTGGCCACCCTTCCATGCATGGACTGCGTTCGGGAATGGAATTGACAAGAGTCGTGTCATCTGACCAATCCACACGGGATATTGGAGGACGACCGAGGAAGAATTCGTAGTGGCTGATTTCTGGATCAAGAAGTTCTGTGAGACGATAGCGTTGACGTTCGCTCAGGTGTGCTGCTCGTTCCATCAAATCTGGTTGTTGACCAATCAACCGTTCCAATTCCCAGTACAAAGGATTTGAGAAGCCGATGAACTCTAACCCAGAGGCATCAATCAACTCAAACAAAGTCTCGATGCGATAGTCTATTTCCTGGGGATGGACGTACATATCGGCAAAGTAACCATCGCGGTGATTTTCCAGCGACCAACGTTCCTTTTCCCGTTTTAACAGTCGGTTATTTTCCGGTAGGTTAGCAAAGATTTCTCGACCGACTTTCACGCCATCCTGATAGTCTCCACGGCGATCGCCTTGGAGAAGTGCGATCGCTTTCTGCATCAGGGTAATTTCCCAACGTCCCAATTCAGCATACACAAAAATATGCATCAACCCCCCCGCAGCCAGCTTACCCGCCAGACTTTGTATGCCCTTGATGGGATCGGGGAGATGGTGTAAAACGCCAACGCAATTGATATAGTCGAATTCACCCGATACCTGTTCCACATCATACAGACTCAGGTTGTGAAACTCAACCCCATCAGCTCCGGAACGCTGACAACGTTCGCGGGCAACTGCGATCGCCCCTGCACTCAAATCAATCGCGACTACCTGAGCATGGGGATTTAGGTGTACGATATACTCTGTTCCTGCTCCCGTTCCGCATCCCGCATCGAGAATACGAACATTTTCTCGCTCAGGTTTGCGCCCTGTGCAGAAGTTATAAGCTGTGTTCCAGTTCCATCGCCAGTTATATCCTGGTGGGGGTTCGTCAAGAAGCGGATCTGGAGGAAAGGGATAGGTGTTGTAAAGTTTGGCAACTGCCGAGCTGACTGCGTGAGAGGAATCCATTGTTCAGTTATCAGTTATCAGTTTTTTGCTTTTGAGTCTTCAGGGTTTGAAACATTTTAGTTGAGTAATCAGATGGTCAAAATAGGGACCGAGGGCTGCTTGCTCCTCAGAGTCAATCCACTTCAAACTCGCAATTTTAATATTTTCCAAACCAACTACCATTGCATCTAACGGAACTTGTAGCTCTTGATACAATACATTCATGTGATGTAGTCCGGTGGGGCTTGTGTACTCAATGTGTTGACCGGCGATACCATAAGTAATGCAGCGCAGAAAGTGCCAAAAATCACGCCAGCAAGCTTCGGCACGCTCTGGTGGGTAAAGACCACCTCCGGGTTGAGTAATGCCAGGGAAAGTTATCAGCACTTGTTCTCGGGCTTCGTCTACGATTTCAGTGACGCGATCGCGCAACAACCGTGCGACTGGGATGAATCCTGAGGTTTCGGGGGAAAGGGTTTGGATCTGCTGTAAATCTTCATCGGTGAGATATCGCCCTTGATCATCGGCTGCTTGGAACAGAGGAATGATCGCTCTTGGCTGCGTCGTCTCCCAGCTGGAAAAACTGACAATTCTCGCTTTTTGAATGAGTTCTTTGACTGCTTCACTGAGTTCAGGCTTCATGTTTTCTCTTGTGCGTTCTTGTACTAACTTATTCGGTGCTCATTCACGAAAGTCAAGCTACTCCACTTCCCTTGGTCATTATATGCACGAATCATGCGCTGGCGTAAACCGGGCTGAAATAACCAGCCAACTTCGAGAAAGAAAGGGTGTCCTGGTTTTATCTGGGTTGGACAAGTCGAAGATGCGCCATCGGGTAATAGTAAAACTTGGTAAGCTAGAGACTCGTGGTCAAAGTCCAGGCGTGATCCTTTACTATCAGCCGCAATTGTCATCGTATGCTGGGTTTCCTCTTCCCCCCAAAATAAATGTTGTACACATTCATTTTGGGAAGTGCGAGCAAGCTTGAGGGTGGTGGAAGTGGTGACAGGTGGACGCGAATCTAAATATAAAGTGACTGCAATTCCTTCCCATTCTCCAAGTAAATCCTCCAGAACCAAAGTTGGGCGTTCTGGTGCGTTGGTTCCAGCTCGTTGTTCTCGAACCAACGTCAATCTGTATAGCTGGCTATTAGAGGAATCAAACTGTTGAATCAAACGCATGCGGCGATCGCCCGTATACTGCCCAACCAGGCTACGCCTGGTTGCCCCGAATCTCCGATTCGGGGAACCCTGTTCTGGAAGAACAGGGTTGGCAGTAGGGCGCGCGGAGGCATCGCCCGTTCTACAGTGCTGCTGTTCTTCTACAACAGGCAAGGAATCGCCACCAATAAAACTGAACTCAGCTCCAAACGGAGTACGAGATCCAAAGTACACTGGACCTTCACAAAAAGCTCCAGTTTCAAAATATCGTGATCCGACACCGGGCGAACTGAAGTCTAGCACCAAATCTTGAGGCTTGAGTTCATCTGAACCAGGAGTAGGATAGTAGCGACGCAAAACCAGGTGAATGGCTTGATTGTCGTTCACTCCTTCCAGGTAAATGACGCTTTTTATATCCTCCATAAGTTCTCCCTGGGGCGAGACACGGGTAAATGATCCGTGCCACTCTCCCAGGTTTTGCAATACACAGTCCCATTGGGATTTCATATGACTTGTTTCAACCTGGATTTCTTATTCCCAGTCGTCATCTTGCTGTGACTGTTTCTCTATTTGAGAAATCGCCAACTTGATCACTGGTTGAACTCCTATTTCACTTTCTTGCCCTAACGCCGCTTGCAAGGGTTCTAACGCCGTGCGATCGCCTATCTTCATTAATGCCAGTGCAGCTGCTTTGCGGCTTTGCCAATCAGGATGATGCAGTAACGAAATCAAGTGGGCAACTGCTGGTCGATAGCTCAAATTACCCAAGACTGCTGCGGCTTCGCAGCGTACATTTGTGTCTGGATCGCCCAGGGCTTTAACCACAATCCCAAATGCTTCCTCTTGGGGGTTTTCTTGGAGAATTTTGGCGATCGCCCCAATCACAGCAGCGCGAACGTCAGGCGATGAGGAGTCAATTACCTTATAAATATACTCCTTTGCCTGTGCGCCGATAAATGCCAGCGCCCATGCGGCATGACCCTTGGTATTTTCAGAGGAATTTGAGTCTGCTAAAATTTCCAGCAAAGGTGGTACAGCGGTTTCACCTGTCCTAGCCAGCGCACCTACTGATGAACCCTGGACAACTGTGTCTTCATCATTGAGGAAAGAATGAACCAGAACCGGAACAGCCTTTGGATCGGCGATGATTGTCAGAGTTTTGGCGCTGGCGCGACGCACAACCACATTTGGGTGATCTGCCAGTGCTTCCATTAAGAATGGAGTTGCCAATTCACCAATTTGACCGAGTGTCTCTGCAACTCGCATCCTAACCAACCCGCGTGAATCTCCTAAAGACTCAATTATCCGTTTGAGGAGTTCATGGTCATTGGGATTGAAGGTGTCCAGATCCATTTGCTCCTTAACCATTTCCAGCAAAGCATCGGTTTGTTCCTGGGACGGTGGTATTAAATTCTGGCCGGATTTCGTTTCACTATTGAGCAGATCACTCATTATCAATTACCTATCACCAATGACTGTGTGGGATGAGCTAGCTGTGCATGCCAAAAATGAGTAGAACGAATCGCACTAAACCACAGTATAATAAGCTGTGTCACTTTTAGCATGGCTGCCTTTTTGTATTAATGACTCGTCAACAGAGCAGTTTGGCGATCGCGCAGGTCTTTGAGCACAGCATCAATTTTGGCAAGTTCCGGCTCAAGTTGAGCGAGTGCGGTTGCCTTCATCACCTTAGCTTTTTGCGCCGTTGCTAGCCTTTGATTAATCAGCCTTTCGCGATATTCCTCAAATTCTGCAATAACTTCGCTCAGTTCTTCAGGGGAAGTTTGATCTGTTGGCGTCTGTTCTGAATTTTCAGTCATTTTAAGTATTTCCTAAATTTGTATTTATATAAAGTCTAAGCTCGATTTTCTCAGATCACGTCACCACCAAGCAAACCTTTTTGATTACAGTGATGGTAAGTTGTGCCATATATTGCTATGGATATTCACGAAATCAAAACTGGTTTAAATAATTCTGATTTTCAATATCGATTGAAAGCGATCGCTGCCCTGAAAGACTATACACCAGAGGTAGCTGTTCCCCTACTCATTAGTAAACTTCGTGATTCGGAATTTCTGGTGCGATCGTTTGTTGCGATGGGACTGGGCAAACAGCAGACTGCTGAATCCTTCGCTGCCTTGCTGGAGTTGATGAAATTTGATAACACCCCCAACGTCCGGGCAGAGGCTGCAAGTTCTCTTTCTCTGTTTGGCAAAGTTGCTGCGTCTCATCTGGTTTTCACCTTTTTTCGGGATGATCACTGGCTAGTACGGCGTAGTATTCTGGCAGTGCTGGTTGATCTGGAGTGTCCTAACGAATTGTTTGAAATCTGCATCCAAGCTTTAGCGGGAGAAGACTTTAGCGTACAGGAAGATGCCATAGATGCGCTTGGTACATTTGCTCTAACAAGTCTTGAGGAACCCGCTTTGTCTCAGTTGTTGGCGCTGGTTGGTTCAGAGTCTAAACAAATTCGCATACATGTTGTTCAGGCACTGAAGCGCTTTGATCATCCCCAGGCAAAACAAGGCCTGAGGCAACTTCGCCAAGACCCAGATCATCAAGTCGTCGCAGCTGTACTAGAAAACTTGCTTCAGCAGTGATGTGTTTTGATGCGAAAAGAATTCCTCTCCTTGGCAGACAGTATCCAAGGAGGGAACGATATCATAGGAATACATAATTTTGTTGAATTTGCAAAAAAAATTCATGGAGTTAGAAAATCTATCAAAAAGACTTCTAGCCAGCTATTGTCAAATTAAACAATCTAGTTTGTATGATCAGAAAAAGAAAAAAGTATAAATATTGACAGATTTTTTTCACCTGTCTGTCAAAATCCATAAGAACAAAAACACGATATTTAAGAGGTTATTTATGTCTGACACTCTCCCAGGTCAAATGACGTGGAAACCCCCAGGCACAACAGATTGTGTGTTACATTTGCGACAGAATTCCTCAGAACCTTGGCGGTATTATAAGGAATTTCCAGAGTATGTTGTGCCTGATCCACCCGACTTTTCAGAAGGGTATGCGACATTTGTTGCACTCTTGAAAAAGAAGTGGGAAACGGTTTGATGTTCACAAATTCTCATGAGAGCTGTTTTCAGCATAATCTCCAGCTCAAACAAATTGTTATGAGGCATCACTAGGAGCGTTAAGCGCAGCTCTGCCGTAGGCAATCGCCAGCCGCACTGTAAAAATGGAACCCTCATTTAGCTTGCTTTTGACAGAAACAGAGCCACTACTACGAGATAACAATAATTGCACAATTGATAAGCCTAAGCCAACACTACCAGAATCTTCTGTTGTGGTTGGACGTAAGCGATAAAAGCGCTCAAAGATTTTAGGAATATCGCTATCGGCAATACCAATACCAGTATCGCGAAATTCCAATTGGACATAATTACCCTGAACACGTCCTTGTACCCAAACTTGTCCACCTTTGGGGGTGAAATTAATGCTGTTGGAAAGCAAATTAATTACAATCTGCCTTAGTCCACCACTGACACACCAAACAGCTGGAAGTTGAGTTCCTACAGTGTAGGCTACCATGATGCCTTTTTCTCGGGCTAGGGGCTGATAAATACTTACCACTCCAGGCACAACTTCCGAAAGACGTACAACCTCCAAAGGCATCTGTGGTAAATTGCGCTCTAACTGCACCATATCAAACACTCCAGTAATCAGAGCATTTTGGCGATCGCACTCTTGTTTAAGCATTTGAAAATAGCGTTGTTTTGAAGCGATTTTCAAATGAGGAGAATTTAAAAGACTCAGAGCTGTTTTCATGTGTGTTAGAGGCGCACGTAGTTCCTGGCACACATTGCTCAAATATTCATCTTTGAGTTGCAGATTCTCTTGGAGTTTTTGATTTTTCTGCTGCATTATCGCAAGACGCTTTGTCGTTCTTTGACGAAAAATTTCATCTTGTTGCTGAAGTTGTTTTGCCAACAGTTGACTGATAAGTGTTGGATCTGGTGCTGAGGGACAAATAAAATCAGCAGGCATAAGTAAAGATGACTGTGGTCTGATGGCAGATTTCATCACATCCAACACGAGTTGAATAGTTTGTCCCTCAAAAATCGTCACAGCAAGTAACGGTGCAGTTTTTTTTCTATTTGCTTTGGCTAAATTGTTTTTGCGTGATCTATTGGGTCTATGAGCCAAAATCAGACAGCAATACTGGGACGACAAGACCATCACAAAGTATTCCCGTTGTGACTGGCTATTTGGTGCGCTCTGAACCAGGAAAGATTGGGAAAATGAGGACGTAGGGGAGGTACTGCTGTGCTCTTGCAAAGAATCTTTGCTAAGGCGTGGCGTTTGTGTCAACACAGGAGAGTTTCCTCGTTGAGTGCCAGTGGTGTGTCTCTGGCGTGAGGGTGAGGCAGTTTGTTCTCCCTCTACTTCTGTTTTGCTTTCCTGAATGTGCAAAATACGAATGACACCAGACATCCTCACTTGTTGCTGATAACGCTGAATTTCTGAGTGCCAAATTATTCCAGGTGGTAGTTTAACCCACAAAGTAGCTACAATCTGTTGCTCAATGAGTAAATCAATTTGTGATTTCAATTGTGCTAGCAGAGTCGTAGGACTATGAGGCAATAGTTGCGCAAGCCCTTGCATCCCTGAAGCCAACTGCTGATAAATGGACACATCCTGAGCAAAAGAAAAGTTCATGGGTTAGCACAACAAGGAAAATAATCAACTAAAAAATTCTGCACTAACTTCTCATCTTAATTAATAAAGTCGCAAAAAAACCTTATCTTGTGATTATTCACATAAAAAAGACACAGATAGGTGAGTATTAATATTTGTATATATAGCAATCCTAAATTCTGAGCCGCTACGGGCACGCTACAAAAGACGTGAAAACCTAGGACATTGCTTTAAAACAAAAAAACGCTAAGTTTTCTCTCAGCGTCTATGAAATATTGTTATATTCTGAACTAAACAAACTACTCACGAGTTGATTTGACAACATTCAAAAGGCGATCGCGAATTGCCTTGAGTTGCTCTTCATTGTTGACTGGTGAGCGTGGTGGTGGTAATTCTGTATTAGGCCAAGTGGTTAAATCAAAGCAAGGACATACCAACGGCGGCATACCCAAATTTTTCACAGGTACTGGCATATCGCAACGCGCGCAGGGAGAAACATCCCAACCAGGTGTTAACAATTCTGCTATGGTTTCCCGTGTACCTTCTATGTAGCAGTCGCCTGACTCAGGTAAAATAATCCTTTGCCAGCACTGTTCAAACTCATCGCTATAGCGATCGCCAGCTATGACTTTTTGCGGCTGTAAGGTTGCCGCACCGTTGTCTATGACAACTTTTTTGCCTAGCTGGAACCAGTAAGCTAAATATCTTTTTACGTCTTGTTGTGATGCCATACTAAAATTCTAGACTGTAGATTCTAGTTTTTATGTAAGGAATTTTGAATAAACTTTTAAGAAGAGTTACTGAGTTCTTAACTATTAGTTACTTTGCGATTTCTATGCGAGTTTTTTAATTTAGGCAAAGGCGAACCGAGCAAGCTCAGATTGAGAACATGACCCCCTGTGACTAAATAAACTTCTTGGCTGATACCTGCCAACTGACGCACCAAATGACCTAGGCGATCGCGAAAAGTTCGACCAATAGGATAAGCTGGTACAACACCCCAACCTGTTTCCTCTGCTACAAAAATCACATCAGCAGCAACTAACTCCACTGTTTGTAAAAACTCTCGAACAATGTTTTCCCAAATCAACTCGTCTTGTTCCAAAAAATTTGCTACCCAAGTACCTAAAGAATCTACCAAAAGACAGATATTTGGTTCTGCGTTCGCAAAAGTTGCAGACAATTCATATGGCACTTCTAATGTCGCCCAATGTTCAGGACGGCGTTGTTTATGTTGTAGAATACGTTGTTGCCATTCTTTATCTTCTGAGTTTTCTACTGCCGTTGCCACATAGATAACTGCTTTTTGTGATTGCATAGCCAAAATTTCTGCCCATTCACTTTTACCAGAACGTGCTGGTCCAGTTACTAATACGACTTTACTCAAAGCTGTTTACCTAGTATCTTGAATTGAGAAGGGTTGCAACTCTACTAGGTTATCAGTAAATGATGTAGTGGCTCTTGTGGCTTTACCCTTGAACACTACAAACACAACACACTTTGATATTGGTATGAAAGCAGGCATAAAACGCATAGAGGCAACTCTACACGATTTGGGGACTCGCAACACTGCTGAATCTGCCGAAGCAGATACTTCAACAAAGCAGTCTCTATCGTTTCGGATCAGCTTTGGGGGAGCAGAGCACTCAGCAGATCATCCTGAGCTTTGCGAGGAAGAGCCTTCTGGGCACTTTGAACAAAACTTCGCTACCTACAATACTTCTGTGCAAACTTTTCCCGCGCAAGACAGCAGTGGCAAAACACCAAGCCTACCTAAGCTCAAAACTCCTGGCTTTACTAGCCATCGCAATGCAGCAAATCCCGCCTTTGCAATGAATTTGTTGCAAGATATTCAGCAAAGTGTCGGATCTTGGCAAAAAGAACTGCAAAAAATTCTCCGCCAGATTCAAGATCTTTATTTAGAAGGACCCATTGTCAATGGCTGGCTAGAATCCCATGAACGCGAACCCGAACCAGGAGGAACCGCAACACTGCGTCATGCAGAAGTTGACCGTCTGATGGACTACGTAGAAGAAATTTGTGCAGAAAAGACAAATGTTTCCTGCCAATCACCCCGTGCTGGGTATCGTTTGTGTGGTTTGGATGCTTCTGGTAAAGTGTGGTCACGTCCATGTCCACCTGATCAGGTTGCAAGCGTGAGCATGGCAATTGCGCGTTACCAAAAATTGCGCCAACTGTTGGGACGAAAGCAAGATCTAGAAACTCGTCTCAATCAACTAGCAGAAACTCTTGTGATTTTGCACGGTCATATTCAATCGCAGTAATTTCACTGAAATTTCGCGCTTAGAATACAGAACTCAGGACTCAGCAACCCAAAAGGGTATCTTTTACACCTATTAATGAGTCGGAAACCAGAGAAACTAAAGTTATTCGTATTGAGTCGTAGACATAATTCTGAGTTCTGTTTTTTGAATTATTCAGAAAAATCTTCGTAAAGAACTAAAGATAATTTCATCTTTTCTAAAAAAAAGTTGTTTGTTAGTGCGAAATATTTGCTATAGATAAGATCAACAGCAGGGTAGAGTGAGACTTTGTTATTGCTTAGTGGTTAGTAAAATAGCTAACAACTGTCAACCGAAAACGAACAACCAACAAAGTCCAAAAAAGATAAACTGAAAGTATATGCCAAACACACAAATCTCTGCGATTATTTGTACTCACAATCGAGACACCTATTTAGGCGCTGCGATAGATAGCCTTTTGGCACAGGATTTTGATGGTGAGTTTGAAGTTGTGGTCGTGGATAATGGATCGAGCGATCGCACTGTTGAAGTCGTAGAACACAGAAGCCAGAATCCTCGCCTTAAGTATATCTTTGAGCCTGTGATTGGTTTATCTGTTGCTCGCAACACTGGCGCGAGAGTTGCTAGTGCTGAAATTTTGGCATATCTTGACGACGATGCAGAAGCTAGCTCTGACTGGCTACAGGTTTTATACTCAGCTTATCAAGATAACCCGAAACTAGCGATCGCTGGTGGTAAAGTGACTCTACTATGGCCAGAAGGAACCCAAGCACCATTTTGGCTATCAAAAGGATTATCTGCCAATTTGGGAGCATACGACTTAGGCGACAGTATTGTCTACATTGATAACCCAGGACAAACCCCCAGAGGCTTGAACTACTCTATCCGCCACAGTTTTCTCGAAACAGTAGGGGGTTTTAATACTCATCTTGGTCGAATTGGGACAAAATTATTATCAAACGAAGAACTGCAAATGACCGAACTTGCCCTGCAACACCAAATGCAAGTTGCTTATCTTCCCAACGCCACAGTCGCTCACAATGTCTCCCCAGAACGCCTCAAACGCTCTTGGTTTATTAGCCGGGGTTGGTGGCAAGGAGTGAGTGAGTGTTACCGCGAACAACTTGCTGGCAAAGCTGGTTTCGGTCAATTGCAGCGTGGTAGCGAGCGTTTTTTTCGGGGTTTGTATAAAACATTACAATATTTCCCAGATCCAGCAGAACGATTTGATAAACTTGTGTATGCATATGGTCAAATTGGATACCTAAGTACTGCTATTCAGGGTCTTCTGTCCAAATCTAAGAAAGAGTAACAACCTATGACTTGTATGTCTTTCAAATTACCCGTGTCTGTCCTCATTCCAGCCAAAAACGAACAAGCGAATTTGCCTGCTTGTCTGGAAAGTGTTCAAACCGCTGATGAGGTCTTTGTTATAGATTCTCAAAGTACTGACAAAAGCGTCGAAATTGTTCAAAGTTATGCTGCGAACGTCGTACAATTCTACTTTAATGGAAGCTGGCCTAAAAAGAAAAATTGGTCTTTAGAAAATTTACCCTTCCGTAACGAGTGGGTGTTAATTGTTTATTGTGATGAGCGCATTACCGCCGAACTGTGGGATGAAATTGCCCAAGTTATTCAAAATCCCGAATACGATGGTTACTACCTCAACCGCCGAGTCTTTTTCTTAGGAACATGGATTCGCCACGGTGGTAAATATCCCGATTGGAATTTGCGTTTATTTAAACATAAAAAAGGTCACTACGAAAACCTTGAGACTGGGGATGTTCCCAACACTGGTGATAACGAAGTTCACGAACACGTTATCTTAGATGGAAAAGCTGGATATCTGAAAAACGACATGATACACGAGGATTTTCGTGACCTTTTTCACTGGATAGAACGGCATAACCGTTATTCCAATTGGGAGGCTCATGTTTATCAAAATCTTCTCGCTGGTAAAGATGATAGTGGTACCATTGGCGCAAATTTCTTTGGAAATGCCGTACAGCGTAAGCGCTTCCTGAAAAAATTGTGGGTGCGACTACCATTTAAACCGTTTTTGCGGTTTATTTTGTTCTACATCATTCAGCGTGGTTTTTTGGATGGTAGAGCCGGGTATATTTATGCACGGCTTCTCAGTCAATATCAGTATCAAATAGAGGTCAAACTTTACGAATTACGTCAATATAGCGGACAACTCAACATCACATCCACAACCAGCGGCTGAGAACCACATGCCCTGGTGGATGTGGGAGAAAATCGCCCGGGTTTAAAAATTCAAAATTCATTTTTGAATCAAGCAAATAGTGCTTTAGGAGCATCTGACAAGCGGCGCACCACCCGTTATGAATGAAAGAAACACTCTTTCCCTTCTTTGGTATTCCCTATTAAGCGTTCCCTGTGTTTCTTAAAAGACAAGGAGACAAGGAAGCTTGTAACCTTGGACTAATGACTAATGACTCATAACTAATGACTAGTGAAGAACCTTTTGTAGATTTACGTAAATATAACCAATCCTGGTTTGACCGAGGACGGGCAGGTTGGTATATTTTGTTATGGTGGTTTGTACAGGCGATCGCCTTCCCCCTAACCCCCCACCCGCTCAATAGTCTACGTTGCGCGTTGCTGCGGCTGTTTGGCGCTCGTGTTGGCAAAGGCGTAATCATTAGACCTACAGCTCGCTTTACTTACCCTTGGAAAATTACAATTGGGGACTACAGTTGGATAGGAGATGACGTAGTTCTCTACAGCCTTGACGATATCAACATTGGTGAGCACTGCGTCATTTCTCAAAAAAGTTACCTGTGTACTGGTAGCCATGATATAACAGATCCAGCTTTTGGATTGAAAACAGCGAGTATCATCATCGGTAATGGAGTATGGATAGCCGCTGATTGCTTCGTTGGACTAGGAGTAAAAATTGGGGCTAATGCTGTGATTGGCGCTCGTAGTAATGTTTTTACTGACATACCTTCTGAGCAAGTTAGCTGGGGAACCCCTTGTACTCCTCGCTATTTAAGAAAGCGGGAGTCAATAAGTTAACATTCGTCAAACTTCTGGTTTTGGTGTTGGAGGCATGACTACTTTTTTCGCTAATCCCAGAGTTTGCAATGTCTTAATTGCCCACCAAGTCATATCCACTTCCCACCACTGGTATCCAGCTTTTGCAACATTTGGGTGAGCATGGTGATTATTATGCCAACCTTCTCCATAAGTTAAAAGTGCTGCCCACCAAAGATTACGAGAGTTGTCCTTCAACTGGAAACGACGATAACCGCGCAAGTGAGTTGCAGAGTTGATGAACCAAGTGGTATGCCAAAGCAATACTGCTCGCACAAAGACTCCATAGATCACAAAAGACCATCCACCCAAAACATACAGTAGGACACCAACAGGAATTTGGAGCAGTAAGAAGGAGCGATTCAGCCAACGATAGTATGGATCGCGCTCTAATTCCGCAGCAAATCGTTTGTAATGTTCGTGTTCAAAAAACTCTGGACGTGGGTAAAAAATCCAAAGCATATGACTCCACCAAAAACCACGCTTGGCAGAGTAGGGATCTTTATCTAGATCTTCTGTATACGCATGATGCAGCCGATGTCCAGCAACCCAAAAGATTGGTCCTCCTTGCATGGCGAGTGCTCCCAAGGTGGCGATCGCATATTCCAACCACTTCGGCACAGATAAACTTCGGTGAGTTAAAAGTCGGTGATACCCTAAACAAATACCAATGCTGCCAAATAACCAATGCAAGAATATCATCACTCCCAAAGCAGACCAAGAAAAACACAAAGGAGCTAGCATTGCCAAGGCATGAAATGTACCGAAAAATGCCACGTTGGTCCAGCTCAGAGTAAGCGGCTGCTTATCAACAGCCACAGCTGAGTTGATAGTCATAAATGTTTCCTTTTACGTGAATACCGTAAATACATTAGTGCGATATTGTACTAGTTACCACATGCCCTGTCAAAACTGGCGAAGATAGCTAAAGTAAAAACAGAGGATGCAAGTGCTACTTACATCTGTTAGCTTAGCAAAGATAAAATTTTAATGCAAGTGCCACTTGCACTTTCGACTTATGTCTGGGGAAATCATTTCAACGCGACAAAGGCTGATTAATGCAGCAATGGAGTTGTTTGCAGCTCAAGGAATTACCGAAACGACAACCAAGGCAGTCGCAGAATTAGCAAAAGTTAATGAAGTGACGCTATTCCGGCAATTTGGCAATAAGCACGGATTGGTTCTGGCGGTCATTTCCGAATCGCCAGTGTTTAAAGAACTCGGTCAATCCTTAACAACACAAGCAAGTCAAACAAACAGTGTTTACCAAGCTCTCAAAGACTACTGCGAAAACCGCTTAACGGCTTTAGAACAAGTTCCTGAATTGGTACGTTCTCTGGTAGGTGAGGCGGGAAAATACCCAGTAGAAAATCGTCAGGCACTGGGAAAAAGCTTAACTCAAGCAAATGACTATGTTGCTGAATATTTTGCAACAGTGATGGAACGCGACCAATTACATATACAATTATCACCTCAAAAGCTAGCAAGTTTACTCAATAGTATGTTGTTGGGGTATGCCGTCATTGAGTTTACCAGTGAATTTCATGAACTTTGGCATGACAGAGATGAGTTTTTAGAAACTTTGGTGGCACTGTTTTTAAAGGTCGCCACACAATCCTCAAATCAAGTTAATAGTGAGTTTATTCCGACAGAAAACGTTATAGATTTACCAGCGAGTTTAGTCCACTTGGTTTTGCAAAGAGGCAAAAAATCAGGACTGCGAGATTATGCTCTTATATATGTTTTGTTTGGCGCAGGCTTATCTCCAGAAGAAATTGTGAATTTAGAGCGTTCCCATCAAATCCAAGATTCCAACCAGTACTTATTGCAAATCACTCAGGGCGCTACTCGACAAGTTCCAGTGAATCAGTGGATTATGGGTAAACGATATGGATCGTATACTCGCAATCCCTTAACTCAGTGGCTCAAAAGTCGTAAAGATGACCACTCTGCATTCTTTCTCAATGATGATGGAATACCAATCACAGAGCCAGAAATACAACAGCGCTGGCGAATATTAACTGAGGAATTATTAACACCAGAAGGGCAACAACCAGTTATTGAGCAAGCTCAACAGACATGGTGTGTAGAAATGTTGATGAAGGGAATGAACTTGGAAGATATGAGTATCATTACAGGGTGGAATCGTGCAAAATTACAGGCCTATGCTCGTAGAGCCAGAGAAAAATCAGCTTTAGAGCAAGCGATTCGCCGCGATCAACAGCCTCAATCGCAATGAATACATCACTTACTCTCTTCTGGCAGCCAATCTTCATCTAATACGAATTCTACAGGATATGGACACTCTTTTGGAAACACTGAAATCTGTATATTAGTTTGCTTCGCTGCTTGGTGGCGTGCGCGTTGGTAACTCTCTTCAAGTTGCTCTGTAGGATAGTTTTTAAGACTAGGACTATCTTCAATGGCTAATTCAATTTGAGTGCGTGCATCAGTGATAGAATCTAGCCAGCTATCCGAGCGACGCTGAGGTTGATATTGCCACTTGAGCAAATGTAGTAGAAGGCGAGTTAGTTGACTAGCAATCCCGCGCCGCTCACTCTTACCCAACTCTTCGACCTCTTGAATCAGATGCTCTACGTCAATTTCATGCCACCGACGCTCCCGCAAGAATTGGGCTGTCTGGTCAATCCATGAATTGAAATCTGTCAAATACGCTTCGTTCATGACTCGCTCTTTACTGCTAAAGCAGCATCGCTGATGTCTACAGCATCTCAATCATAACGCTTGATACCATAACAGTTTTCAGAGGGATAAATTATCCACTTAGACCCACTGCTGTTGCCTACTTCTATTGGTTTGTGACTTCATTTAACACTAGTAATTCAAAATTTGGTCAGCTTTAATGTGGGCATCTTGTATCTTTTGAAGATTGTCGAACCACTTCTAATTTTAGCCAGAATTAGGAAACTTCAACGGCTACTTCAGTAAACGAATAAAGCCTGCTTGCTCAAAATGTTGGTCGGTTGTCAAAGCCTGCTGAATGCCTAATTGTTGCATCACAACGAAAGATGTGCAGTCAACTAATGACCAAGCTTTGTCTGGTCTACTTTTGCAAAGTTCCCAAGCTGAAGTATCAATTACGTTATTAATGTGAATAATTTCAACATATGGCACAGTCTTGATAGCATCAACAATTTCAAAGACCTGTAAACGAGGAATCCGAAGCGGGCTGTTTAACAATGCTACCAATTCAGCAACTACATAATTTGTCGTAACAATCTTTTTCTGCTGTTGAAGAGCTAAACGAAAACACTGATCTGCTTGTGAATAATAGGATTGAGTATTAACAAAAAGACTTGCCCAACCAGATGGTTTGAGTCGAGAGGAGCTATTATGCTCCGTCCCTCTCAGTTAGATCCGGACG
>NZ_CAWPKW010000374.1:0-24838 GCF_963888615.1 Brasilonema octagenarum UFV-OR1
GACAAAAACTACTTGCGCTCCACTTTGGACGTTGCTGTTTTTAGAGTCGGGGCATAAATTGTTAAAATGCTGTCTTGTAGCGCTATCCACCTGACGGGGTGACCCTCGCTTCGCTCAAATTCAAAATTCAAAATTCAAAGTTCAAAAAAAAAGAAAAAGGATGCAAGCCCCGCTCCTTATGGTATGGAGAGTGTAAAAAATGTTTTCCGAGACGCGCAGCGCGCACTTCGGAGCGGCACGAAGTGCGGAAAACGGCGTCCTTGTTTCAAGCCCCCAACTTACGTTATGAGGTTCTTAATTTTGAATTTTGAATTTTGAACTTTGAATTCCCCGAAGGGGGTGACGAGGGGTCTAGAAGGGTTGGTATATTTGTTCTTTGTAGTGTGCCGAAGGCAAGATTTTGCAAAATACTTTCACCCGCCCAAAATTTTTTAGATGCACCATTAAACCCTCATCGGATACTGAATGAAGTTTTGCAATACATACCGTATCTAAACATACCTTGTCTTGTGGTATAAGTGCACACTTTGGAAGGTTTGTGGTTTGTAAGGGGACATACTGCTGTTATGCGAGAGTATAGCAGCAGTAGGCTTAACTATCCTTATCTTTTTATAGTACTTTTATACTAAGGATATCAGTAGTAGGTAAGGGATTGCTATAGGGACAGTAAGGGATAGTTGGAGATGACATTTTCTCCGTAGCCTGTTATGGTATAGCAAAGTACATCATCATTACTGTTAAATTCTCATTTGTCGGTAGGAATAAGGTGTTCAATTCACGCGCCTTTGTTTATCTGCGAAATATTTTGTGGGTTGTAGGCAATTTATTGTTAGTCGAAAACAATTTTATTTTTCAACTACGTTGCGGTTTGGGCTGGTATTTTGCGTGGGAGGTGGAGTAGGAGAATAGTTGAGAATTCAATCTTCAATTAATAGTTAGTGAGGTTTGGATATTAGGGATGAGTCAGACAGAGTTTGAGGTGATACCGCAGATAAAGCGGAGTGTGAATACGGTGACGGGGAAGATGTTTAAGTATTTGGTATCTAACCCGATGGAGATGGGGTTGGTAGAGACAGTGGTATATACCCTCAAGGCATTTTGGTTACCCTTGGCGATGCATTCGGTGGGGATAGGTGGAGAGGAATTGAGGAAGGTTGCTTTGTGGGCAATTGGGGTATTGGAGAGTCAGATTCAAATGATTAAGCGCGTGTGTGGATTGGAGGGGATATCGCAGTTGGTGCTCATTACACCGATGGTGGTGGGCCAATCTTCTCCCCAAATTATGTCTTCCTCTGTTGTGTCTCAAGAACAGGTCATAGTTAATAGTAATGGGCATATTCCCCAAAAGTCTGTTGCTTCTTCTGAGGAACCATCGCAAAAAGAGGAATTGGATGGAGAAGATGACTTTTTTGATTCAGATGAGGATGTGATACCGTCAGGAATGATTGAGGGGGATGCAGGGTTTAGTTTGGAGTTTTCAAGTATTTGAAACAATTTGCCGATTGCCAAATGATATCTTGTTGCTGGGGTTACTCTAAATCTGCTTCAACCTATACCACTTCTTTGAGAGAACTGTCTTAAGAAAAACTAGGGTTTTTGAAATTCTTGTAAACTAATTCACTCTTATTTAAGAGTAGGTTAGATTGGTTGAAAATCATTTATATATAAAAAAGATATGGCTAAAACTAGTGGTAAAGCTCAATCTAGGAAAATTGTTTTAACCTTGGATATGGGTGGGAGCAAAACTAAGGCTATTGTGCAGGAATATCCAGAGGGTAAGCCGCAAGTTTTGCTGATGGACTCGGAGGTTGCTGATGTGGCGAGGGCATCGGTTGAGGGAATAGATACTGAGGGCATACCCGAATCTCGTGCTTGGGTAGGTGTAGGTGGAGAGTATTATGTGTTGGGTGCGCTTGCTCGTCATCAGTTTCGGGGAATATCGCAACTGAAAGAACTAAAGTATGAGCTGGCAGTACCCAAGGTATGTGGGGCGATTTGGTTGGCTAAGGAAAAGTTGGGATTGGAGAATGATGTTTCTGTTTATTTGAATATTTTGCTGCCGCCGGGGGAGACTCAAGACAAGGTTCAGTTGGAAACTCGATTGAAGGAAGTATTTAGAGGATTTGAAACTCCAGCGGGTAGGATGCGGGTGAGGATGACTTACTACAATGTGGCGTCTGAGGGAAGTGGTGTATTTTTCCATCGCAGACGTACTAGTGGTGGTGCTATACCTACCTCAATGTTTGTGATGGTGGGTTATCGCAATGCGAGCGCTTTTATTGTTCGGAGTGGTGTTCCCAGTCGGGGAATTACTAGCGACTTGGGGATGTCTTGGCTTGTCAACAATTTTGTTTCCAAAACATCAGGACTCAGTCCTGATAATACTAGTATTGTCGAGGTTTTGGTTGAGGCGGGTGCAAGTTGTGACTCCCAAGTGTTGCAGAAACTTTCTCGCAAGCGTAAACCTGATGAGATAAAGGCTGATGGGGAGTCTATGTCTAAGGCTCTATTGCTTGTTAGAGATGAGTACTGGCGAGCGATGGCAAGGTGGTTGCGCTCCCGGAGGGAGGATGATGTGTGCGAGTTGGTATTTTGTGGGGGTACAGCTGATTACATTCGCCCTGAGATTGATGCTTATTTTGAGAAAGAGGGTATTCCAATATCTTGGCACGGCGATATTGTGATTCCAGATATAGCCAGTAGCCTGGGCAATCGCATGACAGATGTAGTTGCTTTGCACGAGCATATGGTATTGGAATTTGATAGGGTGACTAATTATGAGCGCTCTCAATCTTTGTTTGATGCTCCTACGGTTAAACCTGACTCAGTTACTGATATTGAGGTGAAGGCTAATACTTCCACGAGGCTTGTTCCAAACTATGCTCCCCGTCCTGTCCCCAAGGAGTTTCTCACGATGAGCGATAAAATTTAGCCTGTATAAGCGTGGATGTAGAGTACTGTGCGCTCTACGCAAGAGCCGTGCCGTAGGCATACGTTATCGCAACGCCAGACAGTTTATCAGTTAAACTGTCTGGCGTTGCATTAGTTTTTATGGAGACGCAGACGTACCAACTATCAGCCCTTTTGACTATTGTGGCTTGTTTGAGAGCAGAAAAATCTGATAGTGGACGGTGCATTCAGGACGGGTACTGAACTGATAGTCTAATTAATTTTATTTTGCTAAATGATAGTTTTGTGATGTTCTCCAAGTTGAGTTGTATGTAATTATCAAACACTGATTTGTTGTAAATTGTTCGGTACGTAAGGGAAGATAAAAACTTGATTGCTTACACTTTTCAAATAAAGAAATACGCATCTATTATGTTGACTGCAAAACAAGAGTTAGACTACGGTTATGCCAGCTTAAATCGATCTGGTTGTAGGGTTCTAGAGGGTTGGGAGGGTCAAGCTTTTCGACCGTATGAAGTAAAAACCCTTTACTACAGAAATTTACTATGTGGTTTATTGGTAACTTTGGAAGGTTTGGAATGGATGACGCTTGATATCCTGCGTGTCTTGTTTCCAAATGATAAGTTGTGCAGGAATGACTTGGCATTGCAAACTTTGTTTGTAGTTTTCTGTCCAAAGCGATATACGAACTGTGGAGATAATTTATCCTCTAGAATAGTTATTTTCCATGAGGTTTTGTTTGGTTGGTTATCAAAATATTTACCTGATGAAGTCATCCATGAATTTTACGAGTGGTTTGCCAAAACTACCCTACTTTTAGATATGGGTTGTCATCATCAATCTCGACCAGAAGTAGTTGCATCTTTCGCCTAGAACTATGCAGATGTACAACTACTATAATTCTGATGATTTGGTTGTCCCCCAGGTACTAGTTAATGCAACTTGTGGGTTAATTCGTTCTCATCTACAGCGTTCTTTTATTACAATTGAGTCTTTCTTATGTCCTATTTATGAAACAGGTAAGCCGTGGGATATAGGTTGTTGTTTGGGATATGTTGTCTACACCCTACCTTCTGACATAGCTTATATCAAGAACTACGAAGATATTCTTTCTCGATTAGGACATAGTTTATCTAGGGTTTTGTACGCCCCAGATGATATTCGTCCTTACGGGTTAGTTAATGTAGTTTTGGATGTACGCCTAACGAATGCTCATCCTTTTACTCAAGCCTACTTTTTAGAGCATTGTTTCAAACTGGATTATTGCAAATAAAAAGTTCTTTAAAGAGAATCGCAGTACTACTAGTTGAGTGCTGCGATGATAATTTCAGTGAGATTTCTATAGAAATGTGCTGACTCTCTGGAAGCTTTATAGTTTCCTCTAATCAGTTTTCTAGAGTTTCTTCTGCTGTTTCTATCTCTTCTTGAAGTTTAAGTAATTCCATAAGCTGTTCTATTAGTTTATTAACTTTATTCAGTCTTTTTTTATCTTCATTCAGAGTTTTGTCTTTCCTGAGCAGCGATGATATTTTTCCTACTCGTGTTGCTAATTCTCTTGTAGGCGTTTCTTGTTTCTCTTGTTTGCTAGCTTTTAGGGTATCCCCCACTATCTTTTTTATCTGTGATAGAGATAGCTTTTCCTCTATTGCCTGTTTTAATACCTCTTGTCGTTGCTCTAAATCCTTTATTTTGGAAATGGTTGTTGCTTTAGTGTACTCCAGTTCGCCTTTCGCCAGTACTGACTGAATGTCACCGGGTAGTTTGAGTAGGGGTAGGCGGTTAGCTACAAATGATTGCCAGGTGATTTTGCTTAACTTGGAAAAAATGTCTTGTAAAGTCAGTGCATCGTCGCTAACCATAACGTTATGGTTAGAATTTCCCTTAGTTTCATTATTCATCTCGTATAGTAGTGAGATTACCGTATCTTGATTAAGATCTAGCTCCAGAGCGAGTAATTCCAGAATGCCGATAGTTTCTTCATAGGCGTTGAGGTCTTCTCTTTGTAGGTTTTCTGCGAGGCGGATGCGGGTGGCTGTTTTCTCATCGCAGTCAATGATATTGACGGCTATTTCTTCTAATCCTGCAATTTTGCAAGCACGGAGGCGACGCTCGCCAGCCATGAGTTCGTAAGTGTTGCCTGATGTATATCTGACTGCGATAGGTGCAAGAAGTCCCTGAGCTTTGATATCGTTTGCCAGTGATTGTAGTGCTTCAGTATCAAAGTAGCGTCTTGGTTGGGATGGAGGGAGGATGATTGAATCTATTGGTAGGGTAGTAGTGTTTTTCTTGGTTGATTCTTCTTGGGTTGCACTACTACCCAATAAATCATCGAGTGCATTTTTGTCATACTCTTTGAGTTCAACTTTCTTGATAGTCATATTTCTAGTTTTTTGAGATAATTTGCGATTTCTTCTAAGATACTAACTGCAGGGTGATTTTTTTTCCACAGAGCAAGTGGAAGGTGTGCTTGTGATGCACTAGGGAAGTCTATCGATTTGGGAATAGGAGTAGTTATGTGGACGCGCCCCCCAATTTGGTTTTTGATAGCTTCGAGTATACCTGATTGTTGAAGGGTGCGTTGGTTGTGCTGGGTTGGGATAAAAGCTGCGATTTGTAAGTCTTTGTGTCCTCCTTTTTTGAGACGGGCAATTGTTGTTAGTAGTTGTTCTGTAGCTGCGTAGCATTTATATTCTGTTTGGACTGGGATGAGTAGATGGGTAGCTGCAAGTACGCTCATAATGCTTAAATAGCCCAGCGAGGGAGGACAATCGATTAAGATGTAATCGTATTGATTGGCTATTGGTTCGAGTACTAGTTTTAGTTTTTGGCGACCGTCGGTTGTGATATCGCGCCCTAGTTCAAGTTCAGCTCCAACTAAAGCATTATTGCTAGGTACAATATGCATCTTGTGGATAGGTTCGTGCCAAATATTTAGGGGTGCGCGTTCGGTGATTGCAGTATATATTGTCTGCTCGTCTTTTAGCTCTTTTGGTTCGATTCCCATGAAGGTTGTTAGGCTTGCTTGTGGGTCCATATCGACAAGCAGAACTTGGTGTTTTTGGGCGAGATGATACCCCAGATTGTGTATAGTTGTCGTTTTCCCCGCACCCCCTGACTGGTTGAATGCAGCGATTATTTTAGTTTGACTTGTCATTTTTTAAGGGTGTTTTATACTTAACTGTTGCGATTCTATCAAACTCTGATTCCGAAAAAATAAAAAAATAATGTCAGTATGACTGTCTAGACTGACTCACACTGACATGATTCCAAAAACTGACTGTTAGAATGGGATGTCGCTTAATTCTTCGTTACTATCGCTGTTGATGTTTTCTTCGAGTAATTCTTGTGCGAAGTCGGGAGTTTCTTCTTTTGTAGCTCCAAATTGTGCTAATTGAGGAAGTGTTTTCCCAGTTGAAATGAATCCTCTAATGACGAGGGTAGCAACTTTTTCTTTGTAACCTTCCCGTTCGTTGACTTGTAAATTGATGTATCCGGTAGCTACACCTTGAGGGTATTCGCCACTCCCTTTGATATCTACGGCTGGAGTTCCTTTAGCACGGTAGGAGATTTCATCTATTACCACGCCATCTTTACCCCGATAGCTAAATTCAGCTATTCCGTAGGTGATTAAGCTACCCTCTTTGTCGTGGGTTTCATTAACGCTTTTGATGACTACTGTTGTATTGGTTTCAATCATGGTATTGTAGTTTTTTCACTAATTGACTACTCCCCAACCAGTTACTTTGGGCTGAGGACTATTTTTTTGCACAGACATTTTTACCAGATAGTTTTCTCAACGCGGGACAACTCAAGGCACGAGACTGTCCTTAGAAATTGGCGTTAGCTAGGCTTATGGTTTGTTCTTCCTGTAAGGAGGATTTATCTTCACTGCGAGGAGAACCTAATAATTCGATTGTTTGGACAGTTACTACGGGTTTAGAGCGCATTGCACCTGAGTTTTTGTCTGTCCATCTATCAAATCCGAACTCGCCTAATATGGAAATTTGGGTTCCCTTTTTGACGTAATTTGCGATTACCTCAGCTGTTGAACCCCAGGCGATGAGGTCAAACCATAATGCTGTTTCACTTTTGTAGGGAGGTCTAACTGCAACCGAAATACTTGCTTTTACCGAGCCACTTTCAAAGTAGCGAATGTCCGGATTTTGACCGCAGCGTCCGACGATTGTAATACGATTGAGATAGTCGCTCATAGGATTTGTGAAATTTTTAATACTTTACATTTCTACTGCGTTAGCACTTGTTAGTTTGTGGTTGTTTGTAACTGTGTGGAGCAAGTCATAATTTTTCTGATATTTTGTTTATTTATTGGTATAAAAATTGTAGATATGGGAAATATATATGTATCGATTTATTAATTTTTTATGGAAACATTTAAATTAGAAATAGACTCAATGCGATCGCTTCAATCCAGATTTGTCAAATGTAAGTTGGTCATGCTCGCTCTGATGTGGATGCAGTATGACGAAGATCAACAAAGAATTGAGAGTGCTGATTACTCGTCACCTTTACTTGTAGACAATTCTGAATGGTGGGATAGAAATGGTGGTCCGGATGTTGAACATTTTAGGAAGGTATCTAACACAGTTAGGATTGGTGCTTGGGATGAGGTGATGTCACTTCGTTTGGTAGACCTTCTTTCTCCCAACCCGACTTGCTTGCATGATGCTTCCTATTATGCTCTTGTGGCAATTGCAATGTATTTAGTAGATGGTGAGCTTAAGGGAAAGTTTATTAATCCTGCTGACCAATATTTTGCGCGTAGGATAGTTTATCAGAGCCTTCAAACTATGGGTAAAAAATATTTTAATGGAACAGATTGTTTTTCCCTAACTGGAATTGAGGACTCAGATAGTCTTATGTGGGGATTGGCGCTGCATTATCTTGCGCTTGAGATTGCAGCTGAGGGTGGTTTTGGTATGGGTAATAGCGATATAGATGATAAAATTGAAGATTTTTTGTCAGGTATGGATGATGTTGAAAGGGCTGAATTTGATATTGAACTTGGGTTATTGCCAGATGGTTATTTTCAATGTAAACCCTATATTGAAAAATGGACTGACCGCACTGTATTCTTATCAAAATTAGTCCACAGGATAGTGTATTACGTATTTGTTGGTCACGGGTATGATGCTAATCGCCTTGACGAGATAATGTCGATTCCATTTAATTCTCGCGTCTCTACTACCTTTCAATCATTGTTGGTTGCTGCTGTTTATAGGATTGGTTATTTTATTACTACTTCTGGGGTTGAGGAATGGCAGGAAGGTAGAAATTGGCTCCTGCGAGAAGCTTTTTCTAACCTGTTACCCTTTTACGAACGAGGTAGAAAAGATGCTGCAAAATTGTAGATGAAGAAGAAAAAATCAGGTTGGTTTAACCAATCCTGATAATACTTGATGTATGGTTGCACAACTGTCACTGGGTAGTAGGTAATAGTTGTTTAAAACAGTGATAATTGTGGATTATTTATCTCTGTAGATTGATTACTTTCTAAGGGTTTTTGCTTAAGCTTCTTACCCCATTCGTTGCTTGCACTCTTGATGACACGAGTGCGGATATCGGTGGCGATGTTTTCATAATCATGCTGGATTTGTTTGTAATTGATAGGGGTGCTACCAATACTTTCCCACAGTTTGTCATAATTATAGTTTGGGAATGGTTGGTGCTTGATAAGGCTAGTATGACTGCAATAAAGATAAACGTTGGTCCACTCCCAAGACAGTGGAACCTCAAATGTGATTGGCATCATTACAGCAAGTACTTCGCTTGGAGTAGCAAGTTTCCCGATCTCCCCTTTATCTACCTCCTCTAGGATTGTATCTAATCTGTCAATTACAATTGCTTGCCACACCCAACTGGGGATAGTATCTCTCCATTCTCGCCCACCAGTGATTGTGGGACCAGCTAAATATTTAATTAATTGTGCATCCACCTCTGCTAGTTCTAACAAACAAGCGAATACCTTTCTATCCATCCCCATGCTGGCTAGAATCTTAAGCATCTTTTGAAGGTTAGGAGTTAGTATTTTCTCTCCTTTTAATTTACTATTTTTGATTGTTTGTTCAATATCAAATAGGCTTTGTTGTTGCATTTTAATCTCCATAGAAAAAGCCGCTAGCTAGTAGAAATTAGCTGACGGCTTGTTGGTATGTAACGATGATTTTTTAGGGTATGAACAGGTTATCCCACACGTTTCTAGTTGATATGTGACATTGGAATTGTTCTCTTGCTATTGTAAATTTGGCAAGCAGCTCGGTGCTTTTAGTCTTTTCCCACCAGTTTGCTTGTAAGTAGGTGAGTAATAAAGCTTGAGTTGATTTATCCTGTTTACTTGTCCAATTACTGACATCCAGGGCTGTAATTACATTTTTGGGAGGTAATTGCAGTTGGTCGAGTATGCTTTCAGGTATGGAATTTAACAAATTGTGGAATGCGATCGCGCGACCTGGACTGCCCGAACAAAGTTTGAGTATGTCTTGGTGTAAGAATATTTTCTGTTTTTCCAGAATAGTTTTTACTTCGTCAATAGGTAGTTGAGCAAATGGTACTATTTGACACCTACTTTTGATGGTAGGCAGTATATTCTGGGCTTGGGATGTGATAAGAATAAATATTCCTTTTCCTGGTTCCTCTAAGGTTTTGAGTAGGGCGTTGGCGGCGGTGGGTGTAATGGTGTCGCAGTCGTGGATAATTACTACTTTGTGATTGCTTTGAATAGGAGAAGTTGAAACAAAGGTGATGATTTCCCGTACCTGTTCTACTCCGATAGTGGAATTTTCCTCTTGCGGGTGTACTTTCAGCATGTCTGTGGTGCTACAGATGTAGGAGGCAAATAAAAGGGCGGTTTTGGTTTTACCTACTCCTTCGACGGTGCTGGTAAATAAGTAGGCAGAGGCAATTTTACCGCTTGCGATGGTTCGGAGGAGCTGCCTCTGTGAGGCGATCGCGCTATTTAAGATAAGTTTTGCGGTATGCTGAGCGACTATCTCGTTAAAGAGGTTGTTCATAGGGTGCAGATTTTAATGATGGTAGGGGTGAAGTTGTCAATGCCAGACTTAAGTTCGCCCTCAAGTTGGATCAGTGCTATGAGGGTTTGTTTAAGTTTGAGGGCGCTTACAGTTTCAACTTCTTTTTTGAGGAAGTACAGCCTTTTGGGATTGTTGAGTGAGGCGAGTGTTGAGATTTTGTTGTCGCTCAGTTTTTCTTCTACCCCAGCTTTGGTAATTAGCCAAGTGCGGAAGTAACTTATGAGAGTAGCGACTATCTTGAGAGCGTGTTCGTTATTGTCTAGCAGGCGATAAAGTATTTGTGCTGCTGTATTAGCTTTACTATTTTTGATGGCGTGGGCAAGTCCAGTACAACTGGTATTGTTGTTGCTAACTAAGTGTGAGATATCCTCAATATCTAGTTTTTCCCCTTGAGCGTAGATAGCAAGCTTGGCGAGTTCGCTATCGAGCCTTGCAGTATTGTTTCCAATTGCCTCTACTAGATAGCTTATGGCGGTGGGAGCAAGCTTTAAGAAGTGGGTTTTTAGTGCAGCTTGAATGAGTTTTTCTATCCCTTCTTTATCCCAACTGGAGATGAGGGGAAATTCTTCAATCTCAGCGTGTTGAAGTAGTTCTTTGACGGCTTTACTTCTGCCATCAGGCTTGCTTTGTGAAGTAATTAACAGTAGGTTTTGTTTGGGTATTTTGGGAAGAGTTTCTTTGAATGATAAAATTATTTCATCCGGGCATTTGTTTAATATCGTTCCATCTGTGATGTGGACAATCTTTCCTCCTTCTCCGAAAGGAATTGTCATCACTTCTATTATTGCTTGGGATATTGCTGACGTTTTGTTATCAACTCGGATGTAGTTGAATATTTCCCACTCTTGGGTAGTAAAATATTTGATTAATTGTTCTACCCTTTTTGAAATTGAATGGGTATCTTCCCCATAGATGAATTTTACTGGCATGGGTATATTGCTGGATTTTTTTATATATACTTGCGTTAGCCAGTAAGTGGTGGTAAATAAATCTTGTAGACTTTATACAATAGCTTTTTTTAGCTTTGGTTTGATTCTAAAAAATAACTGCTAAATTTATTAACCTAGCAGAATATTTTTGTTTTATGACCGTACTTTTTTGGCTGCATTGATGTTTAACAGTTCGCGGCAGTCGGCGAGGGTTCTTTGCATTATTTATTCAGGAAATTTTGCTACTTATACCTCCTTGAAATTTACTTTTTCATTTTCGGTTTGCTTTCTTACCCTGATTGTAGGATGTTTAACTGATTGGTTCCCGTGATAATTGCGCCAGTTATCTAACTCATTGAGGTATTGTAATATAGCAGATGCACCTGCTACTTGATATAGTGAAATAGCCGACTCCCACTCCTGAAAACTTGCTTTTTTCTCATTAAGAATTTTGATGATAGCAGTGGGAAGTTTGATTTCCTTGCCAGTATCTAAATCAAAGTGTGGTGTAGTTTCTAGAAGTAGTTCTTGTTCTGATAGAGGTACACCACTGCTTTTAAGATTTATCTCATTTAGTTGGGCAGTTATACCTGATAGAGGTAGAGTTTGTTGGGTGACATGCGTAACTTTTCCCCGGTAACTTCTTTTTTGTTTAACCTCCTTGGTTTTGACAACCACAGGATTTTGGGGAGTGGGTATCAAGTAAGCTTGTGGGAGTTCAAGTGATAGTTGTTCTTTGAGTCTGTAGGGTACGGTTTGCTTTTGAGCTGGGGTCATCTTATAGGAAAAGTTTGCTGTTTTTCTGGGATCGCCAAACTTGCGCAATTTGACTTTAAGCTTATAAGATATATTTCCTCGAATGAAAGTATGGCTATCAAGAACTACAGGTATGGTATGTTCCCACCATTCAACTTCAATAACCCGGTCGCCATCTAATAAATCATAGACGTTGGTTAATCTGGCGTGGGGTTTGTCTTTCAAGAAATTATCTAACCACTTGCGTTGTTTTTTGTTGAGTAGTGATAATTTTTTAGCCATTGTTAGAATAGGGTCAATTGTTTGCGACTGTCTAGCATTTGAGGGTTTGCTATTTGCAAGATTTCTAGTCGTTTTTGGGCAAGTAAATTGAGATAATACTGTGATGAATAGTTCTGCGAACTTTTTATATTTGTTACACCTTGAATGCTGTAATAGTAGGTGACGATATCTCCAGGTTTTCCTAGTTTTAGAAGTTCTTTTTCACCTTCACGAATTTTGCGAGTGATGGCGAGTTTATCTTTTGGGTAGTCTCTTGATGAGATCTGCGATTTGACATTTTTGTAATGTTCCTCTGCGCGTAGCTGATTTTGAATGAAATAGGTTAAATATTCAACAGGAAATTCTTTTTCTAGTTTTGAGCGAGAGCGACTTCTCCAACTACCTTTGCGGATAATCCTGCCATCTTTTAGCCACAAGAGATAGTTCTTAGTTCCCCTTTCGGGAATAAACATGGCTTCGGCAATAAATTCTAGTTTGACGATTATCCCTTTGGGTAATTGAGATTGAAGTATGGCGTACACCTCTTCTACATTAGGGTGGGTAAAAAACACACCATCAGTATCAACTTCTATAGGGACTGCGCCAGCTTGATTGATTACCTCAATCATAAACTGTAGGATACGCCGACCATAAGCTGTTACCAGGGCTGCTGCTTCCATATCATTAAAGGCAAGTTCAGATGTGCCGAAGAACCCAAACTGAGAATTAGCTAGGACTTTGGTGGATTCTCTTTTTTCCTTGGCAACAATATCTCCAGTCTTAGCAAGTTGTTCCAGCCTTGATTTTTCTTTGACTAAATATTGCAAAATGCTTAACCCAATGCGATCTGTATCCTTACAAGAGACAATCCCAAAAGACAGTATGGCATTGGGATACATTGAACTAATGTCTATGTATCCAACTTTCTTATACAGTCCGGGAACAGAATACGCTATTCCCCCTTGGAATTTGTACTTGCGGTCGGGTTTAGGTTTTATCCCTTGGTAGTGATGCTCGAAAATTCTCTCCCACTTGGTACCATTACCTGCGAGGGCTAGTTGTTGAAGGTTCATTCCCGGTACAACTAGCGCTTCGTAGTAATATGAGGGTACTAGCCTCGACGCTATGAGTTGGGTATCTTCTAAGTCGTAAGTAAGATACTCCTTAATTTTCTGCCATCCCTCACTACCCCAACCAGCTTTCCAGCAAACTAGAATTTCCTCATAGGAGAGAACAAGTCTCGCTTGAGAGCGTAATCCCATTTCCAGGACGGCTTGTTTGAGTGACCGTCCGTTGGTAAGGGACTTAGCGACGAAATCCCATCTGAGAACGCAGATATAGATATCTATATGCAGGCTGTTTCGGATGAATACTTCTCGGATAGTTAGTGGTGTACCATGTACCTGGGCAGTTCCGATAGTGCGCGTTCTAGATGCAATTCTAAAGGGATGAGCGATGCCATGTAATTCGCAGCGGGTGATAATAAACGGTAGGTCAAACTCAGTCCCATTGTAGGTATAAATTACGTCTAGTTTGCTTATTTCTAGGTGTTTAAGAAACGAGATGAGGATTTTGCTTTCGGAGATATCCATAAAAATGGAGACTTTCCCCATTTCACTCATACAGCCAATTGCATAGATGCGATTCTCTCTTGGGTTGATTCCTGCTGTTTCAATATCGACTACCAGAGTTTTGAGGCTAGAGTAGGTCGAAATATTTACTGTAGGTTGCCACTTCGGTATAAGAGTGGTCTCTTCCCAGAATATGTCGAGTTTTTCCTCATCAACTATAATTTTATTACCAAATTTGGTAATAAAATTTCTATGGTTATAACTCATAAATTCTGAACTTTACGAATTACAAATACCAAATTTTTGATGTCGATAATGTAGTGTTTACTCTGATATTCGCCCTCGAAAACACTCCAAGTGTTTTACGTCGAGAAGGCTTAATTATCTGCTTCTATCAGAAAAAATCTCCCCTCAAAAATTGGGGAAAGTGGATGTTTGATTTTTCTGAGGCGAAAAGTATTTTTACGCAGTTTGAAGCTTTTCTACTAGTTGTACCCATGCTGGAGCCTTTTTTCCATTAATGGGTGTAAGCTTCTGCCAGTGTTCCTGCAACTGCGCTTGTGATAGATGGGGTAGTTGTTCTTTCCCCCAATTAATGGCATCTTGGGCAGTTTTCCAATTCTTCCAGGGTTGAGCTTGGGGACTGCTTGTGGTTGAAACTATCTCGATAAGGGTAGCTTGCAACCATAGGTGCGCGCCTTCATCTCGCATGAGATTTTGACGTGCCATTAGGAGTGCGATCGCCGACTGAATGTGGTTAATACTCCACGATTTGGAGATTGTTGTAAGTTCCTTCCAGGTGTCCTCCTCTAGAAGAGTGAGATTTCTGCCATTCGGGTTGGTTTTGCAGATAAGTAGGTCTTTTAGAAAGCTGACAAGACTAGTGTGGATGGTGATTGGGTGCTTGCCATATTTCATCCAATCTTGGAGAATGCCTAAATTGCCTGTCATTTCTCCCTTGGTAATATTTTCACAGAAAGTGACTAAATCGTGTTCGGGAATAGTACCTGATAGTTCCCATACCCAGTTGGGAGTGATTTCCCCGAATCCTAGTAAGGTTAGTTGGTCTAGGAGTTTGAGTGAGTCGCGTAGGTGTCCGTGGCAAGCTTTAGCGATGGCGGTTAATGCTGTAGGAGTGATATTTATACTTTCTTGGTGGGCAACTTTTTCCAGGTAATCTACAACTAGTGAGAGGGAAACTCTTCTAAAGTCAAACTTTTGGCAGCGGGAGATGATAGTTTCTGGAACCTTGTGTACCTCGGTGGTACAGAAGATGAATACAACATGGGTTGGTGGTTGTTCTACTGTTTTGAGTAATGCTTGCCACGATTGGTGAGAAAGGGCATGACATTCATCTACTATTAAAATTTTGCGCCTACTCTCGATTGGTTTAAGTTGAAGGTTAGAGACTATCTCGCGGATGTTATCTACTCCTGAGTGACTGGCGGCGTCGAGTTCGGTTACATCAAGGGATGAGGAGTGAGAAATAGTCTGACAAGAATTGCACTCACCGCAGGGTTTGGTTGTTGGTTCTTCTGTCGATAGACAGTTGAGGGATTTGGCGAGAATGCGGGCTGTACTGGTTTTACCTGTACCCTTGGGACCTGTAAATAGATAGGCTGGGGCAATTTTGCTGAGTGCGTTCGTGGAGTGACTTCCTCCTGAGAGGATTGCATTATCCAGAGTGCGTACAATATGTTCTTGTCCAATTATTTGTGAAAGTTGCTGGGGGCGATATTTGAGATGCAGTGGTGTGTACATATTTGAGAGTGTTTGATTTTACAGATGAATTTGTGTATAGCCAGTTTTCTGACTGACTATACTTTTTGGTTTATACGGCTGCTGTTTCTAATTTTGGTTCTGGTTTTAGTTCTTGCTTGCGCTTGCGGGATTTTGATTTGTTGGCGGTAGGTGTATCAGACGGCGGTGTGTCTGTGACATTAGTTGTTTCATTGGATACTTTTTCTCGTTCTGGAAGTTGATCCACCCCTTCTGCTCCTGTTTCATTTTCATTTTCAGGTTTTGAAGTGTCAGTTTTATATTTGGCAAGACCTTCTGGTTTATCGAAATCTTGCACCTCTACGGGCATAATGAGTGTTAGTTGGTCAAGCAATCCACCTAAAGGAGAAATAATGACTGGTTGGAGGGGCTTGTTAAATCTGAATATAACTTCATCGGTTGATATGTGCTTGAGCGCTTCTTGTAGATAGCCACTGTTTAGCCCAATACCAATGTTTTCTCCTATACTGTTTTGGGTCTTGATAAGCAAAGAATCTACCGCGTCCCCAATATCAGTATTACCCGTCATTAATGTTGCCTGTTGGTCATTTACTTCCCATAGAATTTTGACAATTTTGTGTTTTTTCTCTGCGAAATGGCTGATTCTTTTAAGAATTATTTCCATTCCTTTGCGTTCTACCATGAGTTCGTTAGCAAAGCTTTTAGGAATAAGGTGGTTAATCTGGGGAAATTCTCCTTCTAACAACCTGGATGTGAGTTCAGCATTTGGCAAGATAAACTGGATAGTGTTGTTTCCAACCTTGAGGGTACAACTGCTATTTTCGGCTGTTGTCGAGAGGATTTTTCCCAACTCGGTGAGACTTCTTCTAGGGACTGTGAATGAGATCGGCGAGTAGTTTCCCTCTAGCTTGGAGGATACCAACGCAAGGCGGTGTCCGTCGGTGCTAGCGCAACTCCAATTTTCGCCTTGTAAGTGGAAATGTACGCCTGTGAGGATAAGTTTGGTTTCGTCTGTGCTACTGCAATACAGACAAGCTTCTAAGGCAGCTTGTAGCTTTTTGCTAGGGATACTGATTTCAGTGGGGTTTTCTGTTTCTGGGATACTTGGAAAATCTTCTGGATTTCTTCCTACAATGCGACATTTCCCCGTACTGTGGCTGATAACGCAGGTGCGTTCGCTTACTTCAATATCCAGCTCGCCGCTTCCTAGATTGTTAACCGTGTCGGTTAGTAGTTTGGCGTTTAAGGCGACTACACCTGCCTGTATAATATTAGTTATTGCTGTAGTTTTGATACTGACGTTCAGGTCAGTACCAATGACGGTAAGTCTGCCTTCATCCGAGGCTTCGATTAGCAAACTTCCGAGTATAGGGTCTACTGGTCTTGTGGATATGCCGTTTTTGGCTGTTTCTAGGAGTTCTGTCAGTACAGATTGAGTAGTTGTTAGTTTCATAGTGTATTTTACCTGGACATGAATTGTAAAGGTGCTCGTGTGTCAACTAGCACCTTTTAGAATTAGAACTTAATAAGGTAGTTCTTCGATTGTTGAGGGAGGTAATGCAGCTAGTTCGGTAGTATTTACACCTGCTAGCTGGTGATGTGTAGCTACGACGGCGGAGGTTTTACCAATGCGGTGGCTAAATTCAGGATTAGCCTGCATGATTGTTTGGAATTCAACTTCTTTGTCTTCGCAGAAGAATTCGAGGAAATTGCTACCATCAGGGTTAGGAGATTTGTAGGAGTCAACTACTGCTACCCAGGATTTGTCGCGTTGGTTGGTTGCTTCTTTGGGTTCGTGTGATGGTATGAAGGTAGGTTGAAAGATACCAAGGCGGTGGAATTCTTGGGATTTTTCAACAACGGGTATGTCTGCAAACCTGGCGAACGCTACCTCCAGTTCGCGTTGGAATTGTTTGTAAGCCTCACCAAATCTAGAAGAGGCTACTCCTTTGATTGATAAAGCGATTGGTTTGTTGTGGAGGTTTTTATTGTTTCCATCTACTAGGTTAATTAGGTAGAACCGTCGCAGTACTACTTTTTCTTTCCCCAAAGCTTGGTACATATCATACCCGTCGCCGTACTCGTATATACCGATAATTGCACCATCGTCCCTTTGTTCGATATACCGGGGTGATACATCGAGGATGTGCATACGGGGTGATTGCAGGAGAATTCCCATTTCTGGAGTACCACTGGAGAAGGTGTGCTTGTGGGTGGGTTCGCCTCCTTGCCAATCAATGTTTCCTAAGTATTTGTCTTTGACGAACAAGCCAACCTTTTCTGCTTCCATGTGATTGATTATCTGGCAGATGCAAATATTGCTGATGGGAGCGTTATATTCAGAGTTGGCAAATTTTGATACTAACGTTTTTCTCTGTTCGAGATTATCTGGAATTGCAGTTTGTGGTTGTTCTTTTTGTTCTTCTTTTGTATCTGGTTTGATTGGATTTTTAGCCATAATTATGGTTCTTGAACTAGTTCAAATAACCTGTGCATTTGCATATGTTGTGGTAAAAAACTAAAGTCGTCTGGATTTACAAACGACTCTGAAAGTGAGTGAAATTTTCAAGTATTATTTAAGTAACATCTTCCAATTCATATGAATATTCTTCTATATACTTCTTGTTCTTCACTCCTTCATACCGCCTAAGTAGGTCAACCTAATTAAACATAAAACGTTCAACTTGATACTGACCTTGCACGGCTCTATTTTCTATACCCTCAATAATGGCGATTGCCTACGGCAGAGCTAGCCCCTAAGGGGGCGCTACGCAAACGCTTAACGCTAGTTCATATTCATCCTCAAAAACTCGAGATGCAAGCTCGTCACGTTTGAGATGCAACCATTCATCTTCAATACGATTCATTTGAGGGCTGTAAGGCGGCAGAAAAAAGATGTACAAACCCTGCTGTTGCCATCGTTGATGGTGCTGACGTGCAAGATGGCTTTTATGAACAGACGCCGGGATCGTGAATGATGACGGTGATTTGTCCTGTTTTATGCAAGCGATGTTTAGCAATTGCTGCCTGCCAGTCCATTAGTTGCACATAGGTTGGTGTCTTGAGTGTCCCAACCATTAAGGCATAATCAAAACGAACCTTCGGTTCCCAAACACCGAAGATGTTGACACGCCTACCCCGTCGGCGTGGTTGCCGGATACATTTTTGTTCTCCCCTTCGTCCGTAGCTGTAACTTGTGGGACTAGTACAATAGCAACCAGATTCATCCAGGTACTTCAAATACACAACGCCTAATTGTGCCCAAAGCTTGAGTAATTCCCAATCCAAGCGTTTGGCTTGGAGATACTCTGGGTTTCGGGTTACAGGCGGACTGTAACGCACCCGTTTCCAGTACCACCCTTTTTTTTTAATACCCGTCTGACTTGTTCGGCTCCCAGTTCCACTCGTCTTTCACTCGCTAGTTTCTGGCTCAACTGCCGTGCACTGTATCGCCGTGGTTCTGCAAGCCACTGCTCTAGTGCCTGCCAATCGGCCTGGTTCCAACGTCGTGTTCTTCCACGTCCGGGCGCTTCCCACAGTCCTCCCAAACCATGTTTGTGCCAGCGACTGATCGTTTGCCGCACTGTTTGCTCTGCCCAATCTAAGTACTGCGCAATCTTTGGAACATTCCAACCGTAAGCGTTTAGTCTTAAAGCGTTAAGCGAAGCTCTGCCGTAGGCAATCGCTCTTTGCTTAGTTCTTGAAGGCACTCGTTGCGCACAACTGAGTTCTTTGAGTGTACGGTCTTCTTCACAGGTCAGCGTTATTCTTAGCGGCGCAGGCATCGGTTATCACTTTATTGCTGTCTTCTCCCTATCTTACGTTTTTTTAGGTTGACCTACTTATTAAGGTGTTTGGCAATTTCTTTCGTCTGGGACGACCTCAACCCCTTCACCGCACATCTTATGAGTATGGCCAGATTAGCTCGTTCTTTCTCATCCTCATTCATCTTCACTAAAAACAATCCCCACAGGTCTAATCGTCACTCCACGGTTTTGAGAGTGACGCGGTGTCATGATATTTATTTTTAGTATGAAATGAACTGTCGGCGTAATAAGCTATGACAGGGAAGTAAGAATGATGACAAACAAAAATACTGCCAATGATACGTCTTCCATGACAAAACCTCTCGTAAAACCTGTAGTGTGATGGAGATGAAATTAAGTGATTCCTCTGTGGACGGGTAGACTGTGAGTAAATCCGAGAGGTGCATCAAAGAAGTGCGCTTATTCAGAAGCGTCTTGAGGTGGAGAATCCCCGTCGTCCGTCTCCATCTTTGCGTCTTTGAATTGTCGCTCAAGGAAGGACAAGAGCTTCTTCTCGAACCGGGTAAGGGTCGCTCGCGCAGTAAGGGTACCGAAATGCCGGAAAATGGGGACAAGAGCATCCTCCCCGACCCCGACCCCTTCGTAAATTGCTTTCAAACGGCTAAGAAGCTCTGCTCTCTCCTTCTCCTCTTTCTTGGAAAGCTTGAGCGGCACAACATCAGTAATGGCTACCTTGGGGACTGTACGGTCGAAAAGCTCAAGGGTGACTGTCTCCCCTGCCTCTTCCGTCACCACCCCCCAGAAGCCCGCACGATCCGAGAGAAGGGCATCTGTTGAGCGCTTTATGACGCACACGTCTCCCTCCTGAAGTGGGTTTGAAGGAGGTTTCGGTGACGTACCATTCCCTAGAATTTCCTGCTTCACCTCCTTTACGATCTCATGGCTTGGAGCTCGTCCCCCTGCCTTCTCTACCGCACGCATCCATACTTCAACCTGTTTTTCCGGGTCTTTTATCGTTGAGAGGGGACGGATTTGGTACTCGGTCGTCGGAAGAACGTGCACGGCTCGTGCACTTTTCGCAAGAGTATCGGTGACATTTGCAGCCTCGATATAGTGGTATGCTTGACGACGTTTGAAGCCGAAACGTGACTCACAATATTCTGTAAACGTCCGGTAGCTCTCTCGGTAGAGACGCTTTTCATTGATCGCTCGAAGTGCCGTAGCGGCAGCGTAAAAGGAGTCTTCTATCTGGCGTTCTAGTTGTAGGAGAAGCTCCTTCTCTTCGCCGGAAAGCGGCGCATCTTCTCCTTCGGTGATAAGCTCCGCTTCGACAGGGACTACACCCGTTTCTTCGGTCGTAGGCTCATCACGTTCGGCTTTCTCCTTCTCGATAGGAACAGAGGCACGTTCTTCGGTTTGTACTATCTCTACTGCCGCTTCCTGTTGCTCGTTCGGTTCTTCAACGGAAAGCTTCTTTCTTCTGGGCATCGCTTTTTTACCAACAACAATACCTCCGATTTTACACGCGATTCTACACACATAAGCATGCGATAGAGGAATTAGCTGAGTTCAGCACTCCCCTTGCGGCGGGGAAACTATCAAATCTCTATCCTTCCAAGCTGTCCGATTTTGCGAGAATCAATACACCTGGAAAATGGCGAATAATAGCTTTGATAATTCTGCACAACTTCTCCCTTCAGGATACCATCATTTTTGCGGCTTGCTTCGGGTTAGAAGTGTTAAAATTGAAGGTACAGAAACTGTCAGAGGTTGTGTGTTGTGAAGTTACTTTAAAAAGTGATAGCTGCATTTTCTTTCAAATCCTTAAGCGCACATTCAACGATGAGAGATTCTTCAGTCTCCCAAGTTTTCACTTCCCACAAGGTAGAAAGTCGTTCGCTTGAGCGAACTATAGCCTTAGAGCATTTGTCCTTACGGGTTACCCAGTATTGAAAGGTTTCGGCTTTTTCTTTTGAGTCAAACCCAAAATAAGTAGTTTTCCTCACTCCCGTAGGACTAGTAATGGTGGCGACTCTTGGAGATAGGATATTAAGCGTCCAACCATCTGATGTAAGTTCAACTTTTTTGACTTTAATTTCGGGAGAGTTCATAATTCAACTTCGGGAATTGCTGCTAAATATTCTTCAGCTGATATTTCTTTTGCGAGCCATTTATCATGTGCTTCTTGAGGAGTTAAAGTACAGGATGAAGATGTTTGTTTCGGAAAATCTTCTACTTCGGCTAGAAATGGTAGAAGTGTGGCTTCTAACCTTTCTTTGAAAGCTTGGTGTTTTTCTTTGGAATAGGTAAATTGGTAAACATCACCCGTGTTAACGAACAAATACACTAAACTAATTTCTGATGCTGATAATTGGGTTCTCTCATGGAGCAAGAATAATCTGAGTTGGGTGTGAAATGAATTTTCTAGTAACTGAAAGTTTGATGTTTTTTGAATAGTCCAATCTAGTCCAATTACCTGTTTTTCTTGATAAATGATTAGATCATAGTTAGCATATAGCAACTGTGATTTATAAAGATATTGTGCCTCGGTATTCCATTGTTTGCTGCCGGGAATATCTAGAAATGGTTTGGCTACTTCTACCCACTTGTCTATTTGAGGGTATGCTTTTAAAAATAGTTCTACAGGCAGTCCCAATCCAATCTGCTGCATGATGAGGTGAAACTCACCGCCGAGTTTTTCGCCTTGGCTAATTGGTGTTGTGCGTATGTTGTTTTTGGAAATTTTTTTGTTTTCCCACTCAAGTTTTTCTAATAGACTTGGATTGAATCTGTTCATCATAAAAATCTGTCCTGAGTATTTTTCAGGACAAATATGTGTTAACTCTTGTAGTTGTTTTTATTTAGACAAGATGATATTTACCAAGGTTTGTAATTGTGGTTTTAATGCTGCGACAGGACATAGTCATTAGGTTGAAGTAGCTAGCAAACTTGGTTATTTTTCCTGCTAGTGTTAATTCTAGAAGGTATTGAGATGCGATAGCTGATGTCATGCGGTTTATGAATAGAGTTTGATAATTAAGTATTTGAAGTTCCGCACATGAGAGTTTATTACTGCTGATCTCTTCAGGTTTTGGAATTAGCAGTTCGGGATGCACCAGCGCTGGGGATGGTAGATGTTTCCAGAAAGAGGGATTGTCTGCGTTATCCGAAGCGCTTACAATATCGAAGTCAGGGTGGGTTCCTAATAGAACTTGTCCGGAAGTGCTTGTGTTACCGCAGTCCAGCCAGAATAGATCAGCTTGCTCGCGGCTTTTGCTATATTCCAGACACGAGTGAATTTGCGCCCTAGCGGCGGCATTGTCTACGCAGCCGATGATAACCGTGAGGGTATTCCATCTGTATTTTTCTACATGGTTGGGGGAGAACCGATCTGAAATTGCTGTGACTTATAGCCCATATTTTGCACTACATCTCGTGGCTAAACACTGTGCTTTGGGCAAACTTATCTCTGATGGTTGGTAATTTTGGCGTGCAATATTTTTAGTTTCGACACTATCTCCATCAATGATGGTGAGGTTAGCCTTTTTATCGTTTTGCTGTAGCTGTAGTATGAGACGGCAAACATCTTCTGCGAGGTATCCTCCTGTGCCACCAGCCCCCACTAAGATAAAATCTACTTTGCGGTGGGGATGGGGGAGAACGGGTAAGAAAATTTCTGTATCGATTTGTATCATGGCTCAAATATAAAATTGGGGTCAATTTCAAAGAAGTGGTTGTACACCCCCAAGCGGGTGTATATGGTGGGAGTTGTATTAACTGTCCCGATAATTCCGAATATGCGGAACTTGGTTGAGTCGATGGCGGGTATTATCCTGCGCACCTCTCAGTTAAATCCGGACGTGCCCATTTCTGTGCATCCGGCTTCTGACGTTCTAGGGTTTCCCCTTGCTCATGTGGTGGTAATCGTGACAGCTTTCATGTACTGCCAGAAGATTATTTTTCTTCCAGTTGTCGTGATTGTCGTCGATGTGGTGTAAATGTACCCGTTCATCGCTGAGTATTTTCATACCACAGTATCCACATGCATGGTTTTGCCGCTTTAGGGTTTTAGAGGTTTCCCCGTCGTAGAGCTTGCTATTGCGCTCGCTCCAGTAAGGGATGTCTCCGTCGAAAGGTGATTTATCACCCTGGACATTGACAAATTTGTTTTCGGAGTAAGGAACTGCTGGGAACGCCTTATCTAGTAATTTCTTACTAGTGTGTCGGTTATTCTTTGCTTCCTTGTTGAATACCTTAAATGCTCGTGTTTCGATGTGGTATAGCGAATTGCGAGAACCGTCCATCTTACAAGATCGGTGGTAGTTCCTCCATCCTCTAACCAAGGGCGCTAATCTCTTAGCTTTTTCCTCGGAACCATAGTTAGAACAGTTGACGATAGCTCTTACCTTCCTGTGGAATGCTTTGAAGTTATCCACGGAAGGGACACATCTAAACTTTCCGTTGCTTTGCACTTTGAAGTGCCAGCCGAGGAAGTCAAAGCCATCTGTCGATGCAGTAATCTTGGTCTTCTTTTCACTGACATTCATTCCTCTGTCTGCAAGGAACTGATTTATTCTTCCAAGTATCTCTTCTGCGTTGTCTTCGGGTCGGAGTATTATAACCATGTCGTCAGCGTATCTTATAGACGGTTCCACAATGTCCCTTAGGGACGTACGTGGAGTTATCCGTCTTTTTGAATCCACATGATACCTATGGATACTTTCGATTCCGTTGAGTGCGATGTTGGCTAAAAGTGGACTTACTACACCACCCTGTGGGGTTCCCTGTTCTGGAAACTCTGGGTTAATCCCAGCCTTAAGGCAGCGAAAGATACCTTTCTTCATACCTTGCGGGGCAATGAGATTATTCATTATGGCGTTGTGGCTTATCCTGTCGAAGCATTTTTCTATGTCGAGTTCTATGACTCGTTTTTCTATCCCATTTGCTTGAGAGCTTAGGTTGAGAAACAGTACTTTTTGTGCGTCTTGCGCTGAACGTCCTGCCCTGAATCCGTAGCTCTTGGCGTGGAATGTTGCTTCATGTGCTGGTTCTAAGGCGTATTTCACAAGGCACTGCCATGTTCTATCCGCAATAGTGGGAACTTTTAGAATTCTGGTTTTGCCATCCTTCTTGGGTATCGGGATTTGTCTTAATTTGCGCGAGATGCCAATCAAGGTAGTTTACTTTGAGAAGTTTCTCAAGTTCAAAGCGTTCTTCAATAGTTAAGGACGCTTTCCCATCAATACCCGCAGTCTTTTTGCCAGCGTTTAGCTGAGTTACTTGTCGAATAGCCAGTAGCCGTGCTGCTTTAGATTTCAGAATCAGTTTTTGGATAGACCGGGCTTTCCGCATGTCTCCTGTTTTAACTGCTTTGAATAGCCGAACTTGTAGGCGAAACAAACTGCGTCGGAGTTTCTTCCACGGTAATTTGCTCCAAGATTCACTAGCATTTCTACTGTGTCCAATCATGCTCTACTCCTACTGACTACTTTCTGAACACCTCGGACCAATTACGGTCTGTCCTACCCGAATTAAAGGGATTCTGCCGCTCGTCTGGCTTACCTGGGTTTTCGACCTTCCCCAAGACCTTTAATTCGTTTTTATTCGTTCCTCGGATGAGATTGTTGTGTGCCGTCAGATGGAACCACTTCAACCGTTAGAATCCCTTACTCTTACCGCTTACAAGACGAATTATCGGCGGGATTTCTTTTTCTCTAACGAGGTCAGGGGTTTTGTGTTATGCCCTGCTTGCCTATAGGTTGCAATTCTTCGGTTCTTTTCTCACCATGTGTACTTCCTATTAGCGCAAAGCTCGCCGGGGGGAGTATCCCCCCGGCAGACTTTGCGCCAGTGTC
>NZ_CAWPKW010000375.1:0-1222 GCF_963888615.1 Brasilonema octagenarum UFV-OR1
ACCGCGATCGCTTGGAGGTTGAAGGGTTAATTGGCTTTTTTGTCAATACTTTAGTGCTGCGAACCCACCTCGGCGGCGACCCCAGTTTTGAGGATGTACTCTCCAGAGTCAGGGAAGTGGCGCTCGGGGCTTACACGCATCAAGACCTGCCCTTCGAGCAGTTGTTAGAGGCATTGCAACCGACACGTTCCTTGAGCTATACGTCGCTCTTTCAGGTGATGTTTGCTTTCGACGAGAAGAGTGTTCCTTCTGTAGAATTGCCTGAGTTAACGGTAAGCTCGTATGCAGTGGAAATCGGCACAGCCAAGTTTGATTTGACCCTATCAATGGAGAATACTGCTGATGGATTGGTAGGAGCATGGGGATACAATGTTGATCTTTTTGATGAGACCACCATCTCTCGCATGGCCGGACATTTCCAGATGTTACTGGAGGGAATTGTAGCTAATCCTCAACAGAAAGTTTCCTCTTTGCCTCTCCTCACTATTCAAGAGCGGCATCAGCTACTGATAGAGTGGAACAACGCCACAAAAGAGTATCCCCAAGATAAGTGTATCCATCAGTTATTTGAGGAACAGGTAGAGCGATCGCCTGATGCAGAAGCGGTGGTTTTTGTAGACACGCGCAGCGCGGCTTCTCGCAGAGTAGATAAACAGTTGACCTACCGAGAGCTGAACCAACGGGCAAACCAACTGGCACATCACTTGAAAACTCTGGGTGTGGAACCAGAAGTGCTAGTGGGGATCTGCTTCGAGCGATCGCTCGAAATGGTAGTGGGATTGTTAGGAATTCTCAAAGCAGGTGGAGCCTACCTACCCCTCGATCCGGCATTACCTAAAGAAAGTTTAGCATTCCGATTGCAGGATGCTCAAGTACCAATCCTGTTGACGCAAAAGGGACTCCTGTTGCGTGAGGATGCTCAAGTGCAGACTGTGTTATACTTGGACGCAGACTGGGAACTCATTGCCCAAGAATCCTCGGCGAATCCCAAGACCGAACTGATACCGGAAAACTTAGCCTACGTCCTCTATACCTCTGGTTCTACAGGTCAACCTAAAGGCGTTGCGATCGAGCACAGGCAAATCCTGAACTACCTGCACGCCATCCTAGACAAACTGCAACTGCCAACAGGTGCCAGTTTCGCAAACGTTTCCACCTTCGCCGCCGACTTAGGTAACACCGTAATCTTCCCAGCTTTGTGTACGGGGGGATGTCTACATAT
>NZ_CAWPKW010000376.1:0-24770 GCF_963888615.1 Brasilonema octagenarum UFV-OR1
ATAAGCTGCCTTGTCAATCTAAAATTTAAAATCCAAAATCCAAAATTCAGTGACTTTTGACTTCCCCGTATGCGCAGAGCGCACGCCGGAGGCTAACGCGCAGCGTGCCCGCAGGGTGTACCACAAAAAATTTTCTCTTCCCCTTACAACGCGCTTGTGCTAACTCCTGCCCAGACGCTCTTGCAACAAGTCGGGAAACCCGCTGTTAGCACCTGGCTCCCCTTACACCCCCATACCCCTACACCCTTTCTTGATCATGGAGATTTTAGCAAACTTACCCTCAGCAGCATCGTAGGGTTTTGATTCACTTGATTGATAGAGTTATTTTGATTTGATTTCTTTACATTTTTTTAAAATGAAGAGAGTGATATTTCAATTAAAATATTATATGAAAAGATATTCTAAAACCTTATCTATACTGGATTTAGCTTCACTTTCTCTGCTTGGTTCGATAAAAATACTTTACTTATCTAAACTTATGTTAATTTAATCGTGTTTTTATTAAATGTCTGTACTAAGCTATGTTGCATTATTTTATAAGTATGTTGAGTCTCTTACAAAATGCTGACATTATCCCCAAAATATTAATGCTTGACCTTAACAGCCTTGCTGAGTTCTCCCGTGCCAACTGTGTAAGTATTTGTGCATTTTTGGTACCAGCCAACTTGCTTACCACATTGTTGACCATGATTTTAGTTGCACTCCATCGCCCGTCACATTATGTATGGCAAGTAGCCGGAATTGGCAACATATTTGCATCAGTAATGGTATTGCACGTATATACTTGGTTTATGATTGGCGTGGTCATGGCTCCCACCTATATCTTGCTGTGGCTCGCACTTACCTGTTTGGTGGTAAACGTAGGGGCAATTATTTTTCAAAAACGCTACCAACAGACGCCTCAACATAGTAATGGATAAGCTGAGCGATACAGCACAAGAATTCATATGACAGCTTGTGGAATCACAAGACAATTGTACCTGGCAACCAAAACCATTTCTCCCTCAGGTTTTTCATCAAAGATCATCAAGTAGATTGAATTTCGCGGTGCAAGCACGTACTTTAGTTTTTTGAGATATTTGTTACAGTCCTCAGCCTCAAGGTTGAGGTTTTTTGTTTGTAATCAGTCTAGGAGATATAGATAACAAACATCAAAAACCCGGCATGAGACGAGAAACGAGACATGATTCTTTAGCTCAGATCTTGCACCTCGACCTGAGTACGCCTTGAACTGAAGTTCAAGGCTTATAGCCAAAGTCCGTTAAAACGGACTCAAACGCATATCCAGTAAGCTTTAGCTTACTTGAAGCTCTGAGCCAAGAAATTTATTTCTTGGTGGACAAGAATTATGGTGCAAGATCTGAGTTAGTCAACATTCTGCTACGTCTGGGATTAATCTTTGGTTTGGTTCTACAGCTGAGGAGACGCCTCGATAGTTACGAGTTCTCTGGCAAGAGATAGAACAAGTCAGAAAAATGACATTTCTATGAGAAATAGGCAAATATGGAGAACTGCTTCAGTTTTCTTTCAACCTGAAGATTGACGTTTTTTACTGCTTCGATACTTATTGTTTATGGTGAGTTGGCTCATTTTATTTAATAGTCCACACAAGTGAGCGAAAGATTTTTTGACTCAACAATGACAATATAACTTGGGATGACACTATGAATTATCTTGTTGCAGTTCTACCAGACAGGTTAAAAGTAGAAGAAGCGTACACTGCCCTAGAAAAAGAAGGTTTACCCACCAATCAAATTGATATTTTAGGCAGGGGATACAAAAGTGCTGATGAGTATGGGTTCATCAACCCAAATCAACAAGCAAAGAAAGGGATAAATCGTTTGGTATCTTGGCTGATTCCCTTTGGTTTTGTTGCTGGTTACGCCTTCAACCTTTTGACAGGCATCGAAGTACTTCCTATTGGCAGCCTTGGTAATCACCTGATTGGTGGACTGTTGGGAGCCGCTTCTGGTGCTTTGGGTGCATACTTTGTCGGCGGTGGAGTTGGTTTAACTGTGGGGAGTGGGGATGCTCTACCCTACCGGAATCGCCTCAATGCAGGCAAGTATCTGATTGTTATTAAAGGGAATCAAGAGTTAACCAATCAGGCAACTCGCATTCTGCGCCAATTTGAGCCAGAGAACTTGCAAGGCTATGCCGAGCCAACTTAAGATCTAGACTCCGAACGGAGTCTGTGATCGCTTTTGGTTCAGAGGAGAATGCTGTGGAGGCGATTACGCTCCTTTGCGATACGCGTAGCGTCAAGCCTCCGGCTTATCGCCCCTGTTTGCAAAGGAGAGCAGTTTGGAAAACTACCCTCCTCCGACTCTGACTAGCAGCAAATTTGCTCTGTGACTTTGGGGCACTAGCGCGACGGAGCGATCGCCCCAAAGAGCACACTTGCTTTTCCTAATTGACGTACTCCCCAGCATAAATGCGCGGGGATTCTTAAAAGATGTTACGAGACAGACTAAAGTCGTGTCTCTCCACCTTTCTTCCTGCTTCGTTGACTCTTAACTAGACGGTTTCCCGTCCCTGCCAGACCCTCCGGGTTCGCCAGTCGCCTGCGGAGGAGCCAGTACTGCACGAGGGTCTCCCGACAGAGGTATCTGGCGTTGGAAACCCTCCCGCAGCGCTGGTCTCACCGTCTCCACAGGGAATTTTGTTTTACATCCACGATGCGTCCCACCGCAGATCAGGTACAGTCTAAGACTACGTTTCTGCCCTCGGAGTCCAGTTATGGATATCCTGCATGGGTCGTCACCCAGTACCGCATGAAAATTATAACTGGTAAAAGTGATACAAAGGGATACATCCCTTTGAGTTGAGTTTCATCACCCTGCTTAAAAGGTAGGGGTTCTCACTCTCCCACGCTTATGCCTGATAGACTAGTTTCCTGAAATCACAGGATTGGGCAAATGTCCATTACAAAGAAGCAAACGGTTCTCCCACAATCTTGCGATAAACTGCTTCATAGCCATCAGTCATCTGCTGAACACTGAAACGCTCCCAGACATACTCCCAACAAGCATAGCGATCTAGTTCAGCAACCTTGCTAACGGCACTGATACACTCTTCAACATTGTTGCAGAGAAAGCCTGTTTTACCGTGGGCAATAACCTCTTGTGTAGAACCCATGTTCATCGCAATCACTGGAGTACCAGATGCCATTGATTCAATCATCACCAACCCGAATGGTTCTCGCCAAGTAATTGGGAACAAAGTGGCTACTGCACCTCCCATCAAAGCATTCTTTTGCTCATGGTTGGCTTCACCCAAATATTCAATTTGCTCACCATCAATAAAAGGTTTGACTTTACTTTCAAAGTATTCCATATCAACCAAATCCACTTTACCCGCTATCTTTAAGCGCCAGCCTGTTTCTTTAGCAATTTGTATCGCCAAATGCGTTCCTTTCTGTTGAGAAATTCGACCTAAAAAAGCCAGATAATGTGGCTCTTGTGGTTGGGGATGAAATTTATAACTGCCAACATTAATCCCGTTGTAAACTGTCGCTGCATAGTTCATCCCTAGTCTTTCTTCTCGCTGTGAATCGGAAATACTGATGTAAGGCTGATTTTTTCCATATTTATACAATTTTTCGTTGTCAGGAGTAAAAATTCCATGCAATGTGTGAACGGTGGGTGTTTTTACCAGATTGGCGTAGCTCAAGCTGATGTGTCCCGTGTGAGAATGAATAATATCAAACTCGTTCGCTCGCTCATACACTCGAGCTAAATTCAGCATCTCATACACACTGTACTCTTTGACACTCTCATCAAGTCGTATGGCATGAGGATGAACTGATTCAAGCTTTGCCAAACTGATAGAATCTCCCGATGCAAATAGCGTAACTTCGTGTCCACGTCTGACTAATTCATCAGTTAACAATCCAACTACTAACTCTGTACCGCCATAACCTGGAGGTGGTACTCTTTCCCAAAGTGGAGCTATTTGAGCAATTCGCATAAAAACTCTCCTAAAAACTAAGTCTTAAATCAAAAGAGTGTTCTCTCTGACTAATCAAGAATTCCCATATACTCACAATGGTGATATCTGAATTTGTAGATAAAATCGTATATTAATAACAAGACAGAACGCAGAACGAGAGAATTCCCCAGAAAGAAAATGTGTTGTATTTGGCAAGAAAGGAATTATTTTCGTCTCTATGAAAAAAAATACGAACTTGATACCAATACTCTCCAAGGGCGTTGTACAGAACTTATACCGATCTACACATGAAAGTTTTTTATTCACCAGTTATCACAACTGTGTTCTGTTAGCGCAGCGTTAACGAAGTGGATAGTAGATCGGCGCAGCCCGTTCTTTTTTATAGCGCTTCTCGTTTGGAGCAAATACACAACGATATGTATAACTCAAAGGATGCAACGTCTCCACCGTATTGCACGCAATTGAAAACCGCTATAGTAAGAATTTAATGATATTTTTATATGTAGCTTTAACAAAAGAACTCAGGTGTCAGTCGCCAGAATTCAGCTTGGGTATTTCTGTGCGACGCAAGGGAGGAGTATGGGGTTTAAATCCCCACTGTCTACGGGGGTGGCGACATAACTGTTGGGGTTTAAATCCACATACTCTTGATTCTGACTCAGGAATTGCTGTTAGCGCAGCGGGGCGCAGCCCATTCTGACTTCTTTGTTAAAGATTGTTTGTCTGTTTGTCTGTCTGAGGTAGGGAAGTTATTCTCTACGTAATCAAAATATACCCTTGTGATTCATAATGAGAAAAACTACAAAATTTATTTCCATTGATGGATTACAGTTTATAAAAAACGATACAACTTTCTTAAAACTACCATTTGTCCCTCGCAAAGAATAGGACAAAATAAATAGATCAAATGGATTTTTCATTATCTGCAATATTGTCAACTACCCTTTTTACATAATTTTGAAAAGAGTTTTGTAAACACATATAAAGTTATTTCTCCCTACAAAAGATTATTAATATCGCTAGAATAGTTTTATCCACAAAGTTTAATGTGGTTGATCAACCAGAACCAAAGGACAAATGTCCTGCGGAATACTGGCATCGTTTGAAGAAAATTTGAAAAAAATCAGGAATAGCAATTAGACTTCAGTTCTCGTACTCCATGACTTAGAGAGTTGAGAAAAAGATATTTGCTATTACCTAGTTTGTACACCGTGTATTCGTTAAACCAGTAAAAATCACTCTAAAACATATGTTTACGGACAGACCAATTGTGTTGTGGTTAAGCGTTTTTCTTGTGCTTCTCGGTTACTGGCTTCTGGTTAATCTAGTACTTTGACATCCCAGCGCCAACACTTCGTGTATGGCGTGGGGCTTCTATCGGGAAGAAGCTAAAAATGTCTTTAATTTTGAGACAAGCCTGAGCGCCGGCTTCCGGCGTTCGTGCAGCGTCTGGTGAAGGACACTCAGATCTATGCCCTAAGTCCTTACGGACACGCTGCGCGTTCGCCCAAGCCGCGTGCGCTTGCGCTTACGGTGATTTTGTTAGCGCAGCGGGACGCAGTCCCTAAGTGAATTTTTAATTGTTAATGCGCTCCCCCACTTCTGAGAAAAGTCGGAGATGTTGTTTTTTCACTTCTAATGTATTTCTTACGATGACCAAGGCTCGCGAAAGCTAGGGTAAAGTGTTAATCCCCCATCAATAAACAAAGTTTGACCAGTAATATAAGCGGCTTCATCTGAGCAAAGAAATGCTACAGCCGCTGCCATTTCTTCTGAGGTTCCAGCGCGACCCATAGGAATATTGCTCTCAACTTCAGCCTAGCCCTTTGGGTCATTAATCCATGATTTGTTAATTGGTGTTATTGTTGCTCCTGGTGCAATTGCATTCACGCGAATGTTATGAGATGCGTATTCCAAAGCTAGAGAACGCGTGAGATTTTCCATTCCTCCTTTACTCACAGAATACGCTATATATTGGGGTTTGGGAATGACCTCGTGAACACTAGATATATTAATAATGACTCCACTATCCGGACAAGAAAGGAAATGTTTGATGGCTTCACGGGCGCAGATGTATGCACCTCGGAGATTTACAGAAATGACTTTGTCAAAATCTTCTATTTTAATTTCATGAGCTGCACCCTCCGTTTGAATGCCAGCGTTGTTAATTAAAATATCCAAGCTGCCAAACTTTTCCACAACAGTAGCCACCATTTTGACCACATCTTCTTCTTTAGAGACATCTGCTTGGATTAGGATGTTTTCAACACCACAACCCCGAATCTCACCGCAAGCATTTTCCACCATCTCCTCAGTTTCTTTAGCATCTTCAGGGCTTTTCCTGTAATTGATGGCAACGTTTGCTCCTTCTTGAGCAAATCTCACTGCAATTGCTTGCCCAATTCCCGAACTGGCACCAGTCACCAATACATTCTTGCCTTTTAAACCTTTCATATTTATTTTTAAAAAGTATTTTTTGCTTTTCTTCAATTCCTATCCTAAGACAGTAGGAAAAAAACATATGATTAGATAAAAATTTAGAAAGAAATAGTTCGATGATCTACTTTAACTCTATAAATTTATCGGAATTTTCTCAGTGAGTACAAAGAAACCTGTGAGCGTTCAAAAAACTTCCACAACGAGAAAAAGTTATCGCCCTAACTATAGTAACACAAAAAGTTGGCTAGGGTTATGCTTAGGTTTTACCGGACTTGCCATTGTTTCAGCAATAGCTGGAGAACTGTTGACACTTTCTTTAAAGAGTCAACCTTTAATGCAGGCAAATTTGAGTCCACATGAGGCAGCAGTCTTTGATAATGATCGCATTTTAGAACAAAAGCTACAATTTTCAGAGTTAACTCGCCCTGTCAATATTTTAGTTATGGGAATGAGCGTACTTTCATCAGATATTCAAAGTCCCCCAAAAAAAGCTAAAAATCTCAAATATCTGCCCCAAGTCAACTCATTTGATGGTCTTTCGGATGTCATGCTCTTGGTACGATTTGAGCCAGAAAAGAAAACAATAACCATGCTTTCTATTCCAAGAGATACCCGTGTTCCTATTGAGGAGCATGGTGTGAAAAAAATTAATGCCGCTAATGTTCAAGGTGGACTTTCTTTAAGTGCCAAGACTGTTACTCAATTGCTGGGAGGAGTAGAAATTGACCGATATGTGCGGATTAACGTTTTAGGAGTTGGCAAGCTGATAGATGCTTTGGGAGGAGTGACGGTTAATGTGCCAAAAGATATGAAGTATCAAGATGATTCCCAGCATTTATACATCAATTTAAAAGCTGGAAAGCAACATCTCAATGGCGACAAAGCACTACAACTGTTACGTTATCGTCATGATGGGCTTGGGGATATTGGTCGGGTTCAGCGACAACAAATGGTTATGAGAACACTGATGGAGCAAACTCTTAACCCTAAAACTCTAGGACGATTGCCAGAAATTATCAAGGTCATTCAAGCACACATCGACACGAATTTGACAGTTGAAGAATTGATAACACTCGCAGGCTTTGGAATGCAAAACAAAGGGTCAAATGTAGAAATGTTAACGGTTCCAGGTAGATATAGCCAGAAGGGAGAATTTGATAGTAGCTATTGGATACCAGATTCTGATCGCATCGCAGCTATGATGACTCAAAATTTTGATTTGGAACCTGTTAAGACATTACAAGCATCTGATCCAAGTACTGTACAAATAGATATTCAAGATACTACAGCTAGCAATAGCACCAGTGTGCAAGATTTGATCACAAAATTACAACAAGCTGGTTATACCAACGTTTCTATGTCTTATGCTTGGATTGAACCTGTTAGTGTAACTGAGATTGTCGCCCAACAAACAGATAGTGCTAGTGCCGAAGCAATTCGCAAGACTTTGGGATTTGGAAAAGTTCAAGCGCCAAGCACTCCTGAGATCGACTTGCATATCACTATTGTGTTAGGTAAGGATTGGTTGCAGCAACAAGATAGCGGTTTTCAATTGAGTAAAATACATCAAACAGTTCAGCAACCGCAGATAAACACAGATGAATATGTCTTTCATCTGGATGATAAGCCCTAATATCGTTAAAAAAAGCACAAAAAATCGGACTCAGAAACAATCATTGCCCGCTTAAAAACTTTATTTTTTTAATTTCTACATTAGTTCTGAATTACGCGCATCAAATTCTTACTGTTGCGCTGTTTTGTTGTGTCTTAGTCTAAAGTCCAGCAGTTAGCAAATGAGTGAATTGCAAACAAAAATACCAACTGATACTTGGGTGGTAGGTACCCCTGAAAATAGATAATTTATAGTCATCTTGCATTTTATTTGTAATAAAAAAGAGGTAACAGGGAACCTTAACGCTTAATAGGGTACAGAAAATAAAATGCGCGTTGTGGGTTAAAAGCCCATTTCAAACAAAGAATTGTTTTGAGGGCACGACGAGACTGATAAAACAAGGCGTCCTTATTTCAATCTCACGTTCTGGGGTGCACTGGTCTTAAGAGTTCCCTTTTTGCTATTCCCTCTAAATTTTTAAGTTTCATGCAAGATGTCCAATATTGCAGATGACAAATAACTATGGTTTTTGAGTGGCGATCGCTAATTTTGCTCCCTCCACTTTCCGGACTTTATCCATCACTGCGACAACTTGACCGTGATTTACTCCTTCATCTGCATTTATCACAACCATCATTTGCTGTTGCGGTTGAACTTTTTGTCGCACACTGTTTTCTAACTGTTCTATACTAATCACCTGCTTGTCTAAAAACATTTGCCCACTCTTATTGATTGTCACTGTGACTTGTGCTGGGCGTTCTGCTTGTCCTGTAGCTGCTTTGGGTAAATTGACTGGTAACCCTTCTGACCGTGTTAAAAACAGCGTTGACATGATAAAAAACGTCAAGATCGCAAATATCACGTCAATCATCGGCACAATGTTAATCTGTGGTGGTAAATCCGGTTCATCTTGCAGACGCATAAGTCCTGTCTCCTCTTTCATAGCGACGGCGATAAAGTAATTCTAGTTGTCCGCCATACTCCTGAATGAGCGCAATTTGGCGTATGTAAAGTCCGCGAAATGTGTTGGCAAATAGGAGTACAAAAATCGCAACAACTAATCCTGATGCAGTAGAAACTAACGCTTCACTAATACCAGCCGTTACACCTCCTGTTTTAGAAGCTCCGACATCACCAATGTTGAGTGAGGCAAATGAGACAATCAATCCTAAAACAGTTCCCAGGAGTCCCAACAGGGGTGCTAGAGAGATGATAGTATCGAAGATATTTTGAAAACGCTTGAGCAAAGGTATCTCAGCTTGTGCTTCACTTTCTAACGCCAAGCGGAATTCTTCTGGATTTGGTTCTTCCAGTTCTAAAGCCGTTATAAAAATTCGTGCGATGGGTAAATCTGCATTTTTCTGCAATTGATCCATTGCACCAACAACATTATCACGACGGTAAAGGTTCAACACCTCTCGCACCACGCGATTTTGCCGATTATTAATCTTAACCCAAAATCTAACGCGCTCAATAATCAAAGCAACTGCCAGTACAGAGAAAGCCAGCAGTGGCCACATGACCACACCGCCTGCCTCGAACAAATTTTTAATCGCCATGTACTCTTCTCTCAAGCCACTAATTTTGTTAGGCTACCAGATTATGGGTTGTAAATGATATAACTTCTCAATATATTTTCAAGAAAATAAAAATTTATGTTCATACTCTGACAATTCACTTTCAATTTACTTTATCGTTTAGCGTTATCAACTTAGCACAGGTAACATGTTTCGGCGATATTTCACTCGAAATTCAGTCAGCGTTTATTTTGATAGCCTGATTGACATTTGCTTATAAATGTTTTAATATTTACTGTCTAAAAATAGCATGAAACTATGATCTTCTCTGATACAGCTAGCGGCTGAAAGATTAAACCTACAATTGTCCACTTATTTCGCCATGCAGGGATGGAAGTTGTTTCTCTCTAAGTAATCAACCATGATCTCTAAATTTGTTGAATTACTACAGATACTAAGCTGAAGCTACATTTCACTCGATACAAAGTCAGTAATAGTCCTAATAGGCTAATTGACATTTGCTCGTAAATGTTTTAATCTTCCTAAGTTGCTGATAATTGGTGGCATTAAATTATGAGCTTCTCTGGTACAGCTTTCTCTGGTACAGCTATAGAGCAACGGGGTAAAGAAGAAAGGGCGCTTAAGGCATTTCTCGCTTTCAGTGTGATAGCCTCATTAGGGATCCACGCGAGTGTACTCGCTTCCGGTATAGTAAACAATATCTTGAACCTAGGGCAAGAAATTGACAAAGAACCTATAGAAGTGGCGATTATTGAAACGCCTGCTCCAAAACCTATAGAAAAACCTATAGAGCCAGTAAAACCTGTTCAACAGGCTCCGAAACCAAAGATTGTAGAGCCAATCAAACCCTTAGTTCAACAACCACCACCAGTCCTGCCAAAGCCTCCTGTGCTTCCGCCAGTGGTGCCCAAGCCAATAGTACCGCCCAAGCAAACAGTAGTAGTGCCCAAGCCTCCTGTGCAGCCTAAACGAACAGTGGTAGTCACAAAACCTGTAGTCCCGCCCCCAAAAATAGTAACACCTCCAGTAGAGAAGCCAGAGCTAAAGCCTTTACCAAAAATTCCTGATCCTGCTCCACCACAGCCGGAACAAAATTTGACACAGACGTTGCCACCTTTACGAACCCCCAGAGAAATTCCACCTTTACGAACCCCCAGAGAAATTCCACCTGCTGGAGGTGGCGGTGGCGGTGGCGGGGGTAATAGTCCCCGTATTGCCACCGGTTCAGGAGAAGGCACTGTGAGATCTGGCACAGGTACTGGTACTGGTATTGGTACTGGTAGTGGCTCAGGTATCGGCTCAGGTACCGGTTCAGGTATCGGTTCTGGTAGTGGCTCAGGTATCGGTTCTGGTACTGGTTCAGGTATCGGTTCTGGTACTGGTTCAGGTATCGGTTCTGGTACTGGTAGTGGACGAAGTCCTAAGACAGAAGTCGCTGCACGCCCAAAACCAAAAATCCCAGCTCCAACACAGTTAGATTTTGCAGAGTGTATCAAATGTGATATCAAGTATCCAGAAAAGTCTAAACAGCGAGGTGTTGAAGGCAGACCAGGTGTTGCTTTTGATATTGACAAAAATGGTAATGTTAAGAACGTCCGGCTTATCAGCCCTAGTGGTCACAAAGAACTGGATAACGCACTGGTAGACTCTGCAAAAGACTTTAAATTAAATTCTGGAGCTGCTGGCAGACAAAACGTACAATTATTTGCCAATTTTGCTATCCAAGGCTCGCGAACTAACCAAGAAGCTCAACAACGTCAAAGAGAAAGACAAGAAAGACTAGAGGCTCAGAGAAAAAGACAACAAGAATCAGAACAGAGAAGCCGCGAAGCTGTTAATGAGCAAGAAAATTCTGGACGTAAAAGACGAGCCTTATCAACACCTCCAGAAACAGCCCCGTTAACCACTCCAGATACTGGGATCACGGGCGGGCAAGATACACCAAGAACACCCATACTACCAAGTTCCGGACAAGTAACTCCACAGCCACCGACTTTAAATCCGCCATTAGAGCAAAATTCTTCTTCCGAGCAGAATGGAGAGCAACCCTCCGGTCAGCGCAAAAGAAGAAGTCTAGGCACATCTGACAATCTAAATAATTCGGGCGACCAATTACGTCTGCCTCAAAATCCATCTTTGCCGTCAGAACAAGTTCCTTCAGATAGTAGTGGAAACAATCAATAAGGCTGTATAAAAAGTGATGCAATACAGACCTGGCGTAGATGTGGAGTAGATACTTAAACTGCACATCTACGCCACTTTTGTTTTGAGGTTTCGCCAATTTGAAGTCATGGGCAGAAATATCTGCTAGTCATTACTCAAAACATACTCTGCGTTTACGGATGGTATGCACCACTGCTCTTTTAACCAATGTTTTACCTCATGTGCTGAAAATCAATCGTCAGTACGTGATGTTTTACGAAGGTGTCAACAGCAGTGGATACCACTGATACTTTTAACCCAGACATTTTCCGACATCAGAGACATCCTGGACATCGAGTACAACATCACCGAGTGAAGGTGGTATCCGAACAGAGCTTAGCAATATTGTTAAAATCCCCGTTCCCAAACTCCAGGAAATCGCTGCCATCGAAGCCTGTGATAAAAGTTCTAACTCCTGGATCAAGAGCTATAACCTTGTTCGTGTTCCAGAAAACTTGGAAATTAATAATAATCGCTCCTTCGTGCTAAATCGCTACAAACAGCACACTCAGCATTGCAGTAGCTGCCGAGGTGCGCTGAGGACAATACAGCGTTTGCAGGTAGTGCTCTTAGCATATTTTGCCATTACTGTTTCCGGAGTTGCGATCCTTCCTGATACACTCCGAGTTAAAGTTGGTTTACCCTTAGTGATTACCGCATTATTAAGTCTATCAGTTTATACTTGGCTTAAATTCTGGCTGAGTCCTAAATTTTACTTTGTGGACTATGTCCATGCCCAAAGATAAAACCTCAAATTTGCGAGCCTGTTAATTCTAGTACTTTTTTTAACATAATTTACAGGATATACTATCAATGTAATGGCATCTTTTTTGCTTGATAGAAAATATCTACTATGTTTCAAAAATGGTTCAAAAAGTATCTAGAATCTCGACCTGTCCTAACTGCCTACAACAATCTAGCAAAGACACAAGCTCGACAGCATACCCACTTTATCTTGTTCTCAGCAAATAAGTGGTTTAATATCACACTTAACCATATTTTAGACCGACCAGAATGGTATAAAGGAGTACTTCACAATCATCCTTGGCCTAACGTCAGTCTGATTTTGAAGGGTGGCTATTGGGAGAAAACTGAGGATGGGGTAAAGTGGTATGGACCAGGTTCAATTATTTTCCGCTCTGCATACAAACACCACAGCATCTGGATCAAAGATCATCAACAAGCGTGGACAATATTCATCCATGGGCCAATGATGAAAAACAGTTTTGATTTCGTGCAGGAGGGTAAACCTGTCACTCCAGAACAGCTTGGGTTACCAAGAGGTGTGGTGACCCGTGGAGCCTCAATCCAAAATTAAGCTAAAATTCAAGCATACTAAGCATTTCCTGCTTTTAGATCTCCCATGCTTGAAACCCTGCAAACCCGACTTTACGAACTAGAACAATTCGCTAACGCCCTTGTCGCCAACCAACTCACGCACTTAAGTTTGCTGAGTGTTGGCGTCATTTTTATCGCTGGGTTGCTCACTAGCCTCACACCTTGTATGCTTTCCATGCTACCGATTACGATTGGTTATATAGGTGGTTATGAAGCGAAAAGCCGTCTGCAAGCCGTTACTCAATCAACATGGTTTGCTTTGGGATTGGCTACTACCCTGGCAGCACTAGGTATTATAGCAGCTTTTGTAGGAAAAGTCTATGGTCAGGTAGGAATTGGGTTACCAATTATTGTCAGTATCATAGCCATTCTCATGGGGCTGAATTTATTAGAAGCCTTACCATTGCAATTGCCCTCTTTTGGTGGAACAGAGTGGATTTCTAAAGAATTACCGCAAGGAGTGCGGGCTTATTTCATTGGTCTGAGTTTCGGTGTCGTCGCCTCTCCTTGCAGTACTCCTGTTTTGGCAAGCTTACTTGGTTGGGTTGCCAACACGCAAGACTTAATTCTAGGCGTTGTTTTGCTCCTTTCCTACACAGCAGGTTATGTCGCACCGTTAATCTTAGCCGGTACGTTTACAGCTTCTATTAAGAAATTGCTAGAATTGCGGCGTTGGTCAGGTTGGATTAACCCAGTCAGTGGTGCTTTGTTGGTAGGATTTGGTGTGCTTTCTTTAGTTTCTCGGATTCCAGTGGAAATTTTCAGGTAAATTTCAGGTAAATACAGGTAAATATTAGATAAATGACTATAGAAAATTCAGTTGACAAAAAATCTATATGGTCAGCATTTGGGCGGTTATTGCGACAAGAGTTACTGCCCGTGCTGACAGATTTACGCTTAGCAATCGTGATGCTGTTAGCCATTGCAATCTTCAGCGTCACTGGTACAGTTATAGAGCAAGGTCAATCGTTAGCGTTTTACCAAGCTAACTATCCAGAACACCCAGCTTTATTTGGTTTTCTCACCTGGAAAGTTCTCTTAACACTGGGCTTAGACCATGTTTATCGAACTTGGTGGTTTTTAGCATTACTCATCTTTTTTGGGACAAGTTTAACTGCTTGTACTTTTACTCGTCAGCTACCAGCTTTAAAAGCTGCCCGTCGGTGGAAATTTTATGATGAACCCCGTCAATTTAAAAAGTTAGCTTTGAGTGCTGAACTAGACAATGGTTCTGTGAATTCCCTGACTCAACTTTTGCAAAATCGCCGCTACAAAGTTTTTCAAGAAAAAGATGATACTCTCTACGCCCGCAAAGGTCTGATCGGACGCATTGGACCTATTGTGGTTCATGTGGGTATTGTGACAATTCTTCTGGGATCTATTTGGGGAGCAATGACTGGTTTTGTTGCTCAGGAAATGGTGAGCAGTGGTAATACGTTTCAAGTGAAAAATATCATAGATGCGGGGCCTTGGGCAACAGCAGTACCCAAAGATTGGTCTGTGCGAGTTAATCGCTTTTGGATTGACTACACTGCTTCTGGTGGAATTGACCAGTTTTACTCAGACATGTCTGTTCTGGACAATCAAGAACAGGAAGTTGACCGCAAGACGATTTTCGTTAACAGTCCTCTGCGTTATCGCGGCGTGACTTTCTATCAAACTGATTGGGGAATTTCTGCTGTTCGAGTCCGTGTGAACAAAAGTCCAATTTTTCAACTACCGATGGCGCAACTAAACACCAACGGTCAGGGACGCATCTGGGGAACTTGGATTCCGACTAAACCAGATTTGAGTGAGGGTGTCTCTCTACTCACAAAAGACTTGCAGGGAACGGTGTTGATTTATGATGCAACTGGCAAGTTGGTTGACACTGTTCGCACTGGAATGTCTACCCAAATCAATGGTGTGACGTTGAAAATTCTGGATGTCCTTGGTAGTACTGGCTTGCAAATTAAAGCTGATCCAGGAATACCAGTTGTTTATACAGGATTTGCCTTGCTGATGCTAGGTGTAGTGATGAGTTACTTTTCTCACTCCCAAATTTGGGTGTTGCAGAAAGATAGTCGCTTATATGTGGGTGGAAAAACGAATCGTGCTCAAGTTACTTTTGAGCGGGAAATGTTGGAGATTTTAGATAAGTTGAGCTTACCATCGAAGGATGAAGAGAAAGCGGTTGCGATAGAACCTCATTCGGCTTAATTATAAATCAATACGCTTGCTGTTAGTGGTATTTAAGATCCCCCAAGCACGCTAGACGCCTCAAGTCGCAAAGTCTGCCGGGCGGAAGATTCCGTCTGGCGTGGGCTAGGGACGATCAACCCTTAACTGAACTCTATTGAATTATAAATAAACTCCTTTATTTATTGTTTGCACAATTAAGATAAAATTGAACCCATAATTGTGACTGACTGAGTATTGGTGCAAATACCATAAAAACTGGAGGGTGCAATTCAAGACGATATCATCAAGTATAATCGTGACGATTTTGCCAATCAACCTAATCCCTTTCTTAACAGTAGCCAACCAGGATTGCAAGTGAGTGAGGGGAAAACCTTAGCATTGGTGGGAGGGAATGTGTCTATTGAGGGTGGCATTCTCAAGTCACCAGCAGGACGTATTGAAATCGGTAGTGTTGGTAGCAATCAGGCTGTGAGTCTCGCGCCGATAGAACAAGGTTGGAAGCTGGGTTATGAAGGTGCGACCAGTTTTGCAGACATCGGGTTTTCAAAGAATTCGTTTATTGGTGCTACAGGAAATGGCGGTGGTGCGATCGCAATCGCTGGTAAAAATATTAATTTCACTTCAGAATCAATAGTACGATCTGATACACTGGGCGACAAAAATGGGCAACAAATCAGCATTGTTGGCGATGCGATCAATGTCGATAAATCCAACATCGGCGCTTACACCTCTAGTTCTGGCAACGGCGGACAAATAAAGCTGGAAGCCAACAATATAAAGTTGGACAATTACGGTACCGCACAAACTCAGGCAACAGCATCGGGAAGCGCGGGAGACATTACCGTCATAGCTAAGAATTCTTTTGTTGCTAGCATTGGAAGTGGGCTAAACAGCAAAACCTCTTATACAGCTACAGGGAATATCGCAGCAATAAACATTAACGCTAATTCTTTTAAACTTACCGGTGGAAGTGGGCTACCCAGCTATAACTATGGTGCAGGTAATGGCGGAAAAATCAACATCAACGCAAATTCTTTTGAACTCGAAGGGGGGGTATCAGTAGCACTACGGGGAGCACAGGTAAAGCCGGAGAAATCAAGTTTAATGTCGCAGACTCTTTTGAGCTGACCAATGTAGATATACAAGCTAACAGTTCTGGTAGGGGTGATGCTGGAACTATCAAAATTGATGTCAACAATGTGCAGATTTCAGGTGGAAATATCAATAGCGTTGCGTCTAATTCAGGTAAATCAGGCGACATCTCTATTAGTGCCGCAGACTCTTTTAAGGTGGTGAATGGCGCAAATATAAATGCTAAGAGTGAAGGTACGGGTAATGCTGGAACTATCAGCATAACTGCCAAGAATGGGGAGATTTCAGGTGCGGAGGTTAATAGCAGTACACAGAACAGAGGTATAGCTGGAGAAATCGTCTTTAAAGTCGCAAACTCTTTTGACCTCAAGTCTGCAATTATCAATACAAACACTAGTGGCGAGGCTAATGGTGGAAAAATCAGCATTAGTGCAAAGAAATTGCAGATGCTAGATGGTTCGAGTATTCGTAGCAATGCAAGCAACATAGGTAGGGGTGGAGATATTGACCTACAGATAGGAAGTTTACTTTTGTTACGTGGTCAGAATTCTCAGAATTCTAGGAGTTTTATCTCCACCAATGCAGTCAGTGGTAGTGGCAATGGTGGCAACATAACCATCAATATTCCCAATGGCTTTATTGTTACTCTCCCCAATGAAAACAGCGACATTACCGCTAATGCATTTAGTGGCGGTGGTGGCAATATCAAAATCACATCTGTAAGTAATTTTTTCATCGAACAGCGTAGTCGAGAAGACTTGATCCGCCTGTTGGGAACCACCGACCCAAACCAATTGAACCCTGAAAAATTATCAACCAACGATATTACAGCATTTTCCCAAATCAGCCCGACTTTAGAAGGTCAGGTGATTCTCAATACATTATATCTTGACCCCAGCAAAGAATTTGTGGAACTACCCACGCTGCCAGTAGATATATCAGCACTCATAGACACAAGCTGTGCCGCCTTTGCTGAAGGAGAAGGTAATAAGTTTAATGTCACCGGACGTGGCGGGTTACCCCCCAGTCCTAACGAACCCCTCAGCACTGATGTCCTATGGACAGATACTCGCACTAGGGCTATCACAACACAACAGCAAGGGAAACACGAACCGACTACTAAACCACAGTCTAAACCTGAAGCTATAAAAATTGCCCCTGCTACGGGTTGGGTGTTCAACGGCAAGGGCGAAGTTACCCTCATCTCCCATGCATCCAATTCTAATGGTATAGCGACCCCTCCTGCTAGCTGCCCAAAACGGTGAAACAGCAGCAACAAAATCGTTTAGGATTTGATTGGCAGATTCTTCGTGGGAAATATAGCGATACGCTACGCGTATCGCCCTTTGGGCGGCGAGAAAGCTGGAGTATTGCCAACAGTCTTTTTGACATCACGACTGTTATGACCACATCTATAATCTTTTGATTTTTTTGATTTTGATGAAAATATTATAGGTTATTGAAAAAAAAATTCTAAATCAAATTTTAAGATGTAATATAATTATTATCTGCGTCACTATAAAGACGCTGTAGTTCAGATGTCAATTCTCTTTGCACCTCATGATTAGAGCAGCGGAATCCAAAAACAGGCTGCAAGAGAGCCGTTATAGTTGTCGGGGAAGTGTTTATTTGTTCGCTCCGATGATTAACTTTAATGTGATGGCTGAAGTTGGAGACACTCCACCCTAACTTCATGTACTAATATTTGGTGGGAAATTTCACTCCTAAAATCAACAATGACATTTGCATGCAAGTGAAACTTTTTCACTCCTTGTTTGCGTTGCTATGAATATTTAATACTAACTTGAGGACTCTTGATTTTAATAAGTCCTCTGGTTGGGCAAGAATTTGACAAACCTGATGTTACGCATCTGATGTTTTCTCATCAGAACAGATTATTTTTCTGGAATCTAAGCTTCAGTTTATATTCAACAGGGGAGCTAAAAACCATGAGTGGAGAAAATTCAACTTTTCAATTATTGCAGCTTTACGGGAAGGAATACATATTGACAGGACTCCTGGGAGGAATTCCTACCCCCATCGGTAAAGTGCTACGAAATATAGTTTATCGGACTATTTTCGGTCGAGTCGGAAAATCCGTTTATATCCAACCTAATGTCCGGTTTATCGGCACGCGCACTATTGAGATTGGAGATAATGTCCGTATATATAGTGGCACTTATCTGAGCAATAAAGGTAATAAGATTTGCTTTGAGTCAAACGTGTCAATTGATCGTGGTGTCGATATTAGAGCTTACGGTGGTCACCAAGATGGTCATATTCATATTGGTGAACATACTTACATTGGTCCCTACGTCTGTATGGCTGGCCCAGGTTTCATCAAGATTGGTAAAGATTGTATGATTGCATCCCACTCATCACTCTACGCCAATAATCACATTTTTGCAGATCCTAATCGGAAGTTCAGAGAACAGGGATTAAGTGTAAAAGGAATTGTGATTGAGGATGATTGCTGGCTGGGAAGTGGGGTGAGAGTACTAGATGGAGTTACAATTGGGCGGGGTAGTATTATTGGTGCAGGATCGGTTGTGACTAAAGATATTCCACCTTTGTCAGTTGCAGTCGGCGTGCCCGCACAAGTGATCAAAAAGCGTGATGACAACAGAACTGTCAAATCGATCGCATCCCAAATACAGGTCTAACTACTACGATGTGATTTCTTGCTTATGATGACGCACCTCAATCACGGTATGTACATTACCGCGAGGTGTGAAATCTGTCTTAACTGTGACTTCTAAACTCATGTTTCATTTTCTAGTGCACCTAAAGCTTTGAGGACAGCTTTTTGTCCTGCAGTTAATCCTGTAGCACCAATAATGTTCATGCCTTCTAATGGTCTACAGGATCGCAATGTTTGAATACATTTACCAGTTCCCACATCCCAAAGCTTTATCGTTTCATCCTCACTACCGCTAGCTAAGATAGAGCCATTTGGACTAAAAGCAACCGACTGTATCCATTTGTCATGTCCTAACAAAGTATACAAGCATTGACCAGTTTGCACATCCCATACTTTGATGGTGTTATCTTCACCGCCGCTTGCTAAAAATTGACCATCTGGCGCAAAGGCAATGGATTTAATTTTGTTATCATGTCCTTGCAGCGTCAAGATACATTCCCCAGATGGCAGATGCCACAAGTTTACTGTCTGGTCATCACCCGCACTAGCAAGCATGGCACCATTAGGACTAAAGGCAATTGTCCACACACCACCTGTATGCTTTTGTAGCGTTTTAAAGCATTCCGCTGTATTTAATTCCCAAAGCTTCACAGTTTTGTCGCCACTGCTGCTAGCTAATATACAGCCATCAGGAGCAAAGGCGACTGATAAGATGTTACCAGTATGACCTTGTAACGTCTGGAAACATTCCCCTGTATGCACATTCCACAATTTAATCGTGGTATCCTGACTACAGCTGGCTAAGATATGATTTGTGGGATGAAACGCTACAGATAATACGATATCGATATGACCTCTCAAGGTACCAAGGCACAAACCTTTTTGGTTCCAAAGCTTAATTGTTTGATCCCAACTGCCACTAGCAAGAAGCTGACTGGAATGCGAACCCAAAGCAACAGTCCAAACGGTACTCGTATGCTCTTTCAAAACGTGAGTCGGTTGCCCAGTGTCAATATCCCATAAAATGACAGTCCCATTGTCGCAGCTACTAGCAAGCACGTTTCCATCCGGACTGAAAGCAACAGAACGAACAGAGTTCGTATATCCCTGGAGTGTGTTAAAGCAACGTCCTGTATCACACTCCCAAAGCTTTACTGTTTCGTCATAGCCACCACTGATCAGCGTAGAACTGTCTGGGCTGAAAACCACTGAACGTACGCTAGCTGTGTGACCTTTGAGCGTATTGACACAATGACCAGTTTGTCCGTCCCAAAGCTTTATAGTCTGGTCATCACTGCTGCTAGCCAAAAATCGATCATCGTGACTGTAAGAAATACAACGTACGATACCTGTATGTCCCTGCAAGGTACGGAGACAATCACCCGTGTCAACATTCCAGAGTTTTATTGTTTTATCAGCGCTACCACTTCCTAGAATTCGTCCATTGATACTAAAAGCAACAACACGCAACTCACTAGCGTGCCCCTCAAGCGTTCTGATGCACTGAGATGTCTGTATATTCCAAAACTTTATGGTTCGGTCACTGCTACCACTGACCAGCGTAGTGCCATCCGGACTGAAAGTAACAGTCCACACAGAACTAGTATGACCTGTTAAAGTATTCAAGCACTTTCCTGTGTGCACACTCCATAATTTAACAGTATGGTCTTCGCTAGCACTTGCAAGTATGGCACCACACGGGCTAAAAGCTACCGAGTAGACAGTTTTGGTATGATCCTTTAAGGTGTGAAGACACTGACCGTTGCGGGTATCCCAGAGCTTTACGCTTGGATCGTTGCTACCACTGGCTAGAAGCAGCCCGTCAGGACTGAAAGCAACTGACCATACCCAATTAGTGTGACCGCGTAGCGTGAGGATTGGTTGATTGTCTATGATGTGCCACAGACGGATTTCATTGAGAGTGTCTGCGGTGGCGAAGCATTCTCCACTAGGACTCAGTGCAAGGGATAAGATTTTTCCAAAAATGGTCGTGAAAACAGTTTGTACGAATTTAGAATAAGCAAAGCTGACCTTATGTAAAGTCATTCCTTGCAGATAAGCTTGCCGAATTTCGAGATAGGAGAAGTCGTATTTCTCCAAGCTAGAGTGTCCAAAGCAAAGGAGGTTAAGGGCATTTCCTGCTATGTAACCGGATTTGCAAGGGGATTGTTGACGTAGCGTGGAGAGAATTTGAGTCAGTCGCGCTTCAAGGGTAGTATTCTCTAAACTTTCAATGAGTGTTTGATGAAGGGGATGAAGGATGAGAACTTCTTGACTTTTGCGTACATAATCTTTGGCTGAGGCTTTGATAATTGCGTGAGTGTTAAACAAAGAAACATTGCCCGTGGAAATCTCTTGAGTGATTTGTTCAATCAATCGCTCGGTTATGTACTCAATGAGAACAGGCTGTAAAGTAAAGGCAGAGGCTTGTTCGTTTTTTTCAACTGGTAATCTGCGTTGTAAGGATTGTAGTGTGGATGGAAGGCATTTTTGCCTGGAAGAAGTTAGGATATCATGACGTAAATCGACAATTGATACAGCTTCCCGGTTAATCGCAAACCAGTAAGTGATTTCCCTTTCTTGCTCACAGAGTCGTTCAAAATGCCAGTCCAGTAAGTCGTGCAAATCTTCAAAGACTTGTTTACCTTCCCGCAAGAAATCAGAGATATTACCGAAGAAAACTTCTTGGATATGCCGCGCTGCGGGTTCAAGAACCAGAGGATTACCATTATAAAAAGCAATCAATTCCTGCCATTGTTCATCAGAACCCTCAAAAGAGCCAATTTGGGCAAAAATCTTGCGTCCTTGTGCATAATTTAGACCCCCCAGTTCCAGAACCTGCACAGAATAGGGACTACGATCTAATTCTTTTGGCTTCTCGCGGCTAGTGAGCAATAAACAGCTTTGATGGGGAACTTGTGCGATCGCCTTCAGCAGTTGACCATACTCTTCATAACCTTGGCGATACTGTCCCGCGCTAACCCCACCTTGCAGCACAGTTTCCATATTATCAAGTATCAGCAGACAACGTTCCGATTGCAGATACTGCAACACCAATCTCAGTTGCTCATCCACAGTCTCAGGTAAACGAGTTTCTTGGTGGTTAGACAAAAACTTAATCCAGTCAGTGAGGATAGTTGTCAGGGGTGGAGCGTTAAGTAAAGAGCGCCAGATAAAATAAGTAAACTCATGCCCAATGCTGCGAGCTAACTTTAAGAATAGGTCCGTCTTGCCAATACCACCTTTACCCAAGCAAACGGACAGTTTAGTTTTACCAATCCCACCAAAACCAATAATACCAACCAGTCGGCAGCGGTCTTTGAGAATCCATTGCTCAAGAAGTTGCAGTTCTTCTTCACGTCCAAAGAACACTGAAACATCTGGTGCTGTTCCCCAGTCTTGGTTATCTCTTGATTGCTGCGCTGAGGTGTTCTCTATTCGCCGACGTTCCAAAGCTGCTTTAAAGTTTTTTTTAGTGACTTTTTCCCCTAGCGCCTTTGATAGGGATTTCCATAAACTAGAACCTGCATCTTTGAGAGTTTTCTCAGACCATGAAAACTTCTGTGCCATCTGCTCATACGTTTGACCTTCCCAAGAAGCTGACAGTATTGATTTTTCCTGATCCCTCAAATGTTTACCCGTATAAGCAAACATGGCAGCGTCTGCAACAGCCAGCGCTTCCTCAATATTCATGATTTCAAGTGTCTACAGAATACTTCCACCAGCATTTTACGGGAAAGTCAGTAGATAACCGACTTTTTCCGACTTTCTTCCAATTGTGTCCCGACTTTTTAGCACTGACATATCTCCGCAGACCTGAGAGTATGGCTTTGCAAGCAAAGATTCAGATTGATTTTGATAGCGAAAACAGGTTATTTAACAGTGAACAGTAAACAGTTATCAGTTAAATCCTTGGGTCGCGCGTCCCCCGCCATACGCCTGATAACTGATAACTGATAACTGATAACTGATAACTGATAACTGATTTGATGTCCGCTTAGTCTTTACTATAAGCAGGTAGCTTTGTGGTATTGACTTACTTGTTTTGCTGACTTTTAATAACATTTTCGCTAATACAAGAAGCGCATCTCATTAAGCGCAATGAAGGTAAAGAATGGTTTATTGCAGCGAGATGGTTTTCAGTAGTTAATCACGTCGCAAAAGCCATTTTTTACCTTAGAAAATAACTTGAAAATCGGAGTAATTTCACATGGCTGACGTGACTACAAACCCTTACAACGGTACTAATGGCAATGATAACATTCAGTACAATGGTTCTAGCAATTGGACTGCCTACGGTAATGGTGGCGACGATGTTCTTGGAGGAGGTTATTATGTCAAAAATACCATCTACGGAGGCTCTGGTAATGACACAATAGCTGGTAGGGGCTATGATGACATCTTGTCTGGTGGCGACGGCAAAGACGTACTGTATGGTGACTACGGCAATGACATCTTGTATGGTGGTGCTGGCAATGACACTTTATATGCTGGCTACGGCAATGATACCTTGAATGGTTATGGTAGTGGCACAGACATTGACTACTTGTATGGTGGTACTGGCGGGGATATAAACAAAGATACTTTCATTTTAGGTGATAGAACCACCGGTGTTTACTACAGAGGTACAGGCTACGCCGTAATTGGAGATTTCGAGTTTGGAGATACCATTCAACTTCGCGGTAGTTCCAGTCAATACACCTTGAGTCAATCTAAAAACTGGGAAGGGGATTTGAATAGCACAACACCAGATACACGGATTTTCTACGGCAATGATTTAATTGGCGTCGTACTAAATAACACTAGCGTGAGCTTCTCCAGAGGAGACTTCACCTTTGTTTAAGCTGTAGGTTGAGTTAATTCACATATCGTGAAATTAGTGATGGTGTAGAAGTCGTGCACGTTGTATAGCGTGCGGCTTCTGCCTGATACCATACCAATCCTAAATCATTCGTCAACAACAAGATTCCCGACTTCGCAGAAGTTGTCGGGAATCTAAGCTTTTTTTATTTGAGACTTTTCTCAGACCTAAAGAACTTCTGAGCCATCATATAGTTTTACTTTAATGCTGTTCATATCATTTCAAAAAAATGATCACAAAACACAAATTCATTTTTTTCATAATCCCTTTTGGTCTTATTTTTACTGCACTACGAGTAACAGAACAACCTGCAATACCAAACTCTTTAGCAAGTGCAAGTACTCTAGAAACAAGCACGCAGAAAGTCAGTAAAACATCCCTAACTAAAGAAACACTTTCAAATGCTGAGTACCATATTTCCGAGTACGGCTCTTTCAAACTAATTAATGGTTTTTTTAGAAATCAGGAGCAGAAAGTACGTATATGGGGGGGAAAGACCATCACTTTTGGTGATTTGAATAATGATGGTATAAAAGATGCTGTTACCCTTTTGACAATGAACGGCGGTGGTTCAGGAATTTTTGAGTACTTAGCAGTAATCATCAATGATAAAGGTAGCCCAAAGAACGTTGCTTCTGAGTCTCTTGGAGACCGGGTGGTAATCAAGAATATCTCTATTAGTGCAGGAAAAATAAAAATCGTTATGTTGACTCAAGGTCCAAAGGATGGCTTGTGTTGTCCAAGGTTGAAAGTTGCTCAAACATATATATTGCAGGGGAATAAATTGAAGCGTATCGGATACAAAGAATTACCTGCAACCTAATACACCTTGAGTCAGATCTTGCACCATATTTTTTGCCCGCCAAGAAATAAATTTCTTGGCTCAAAGTCCAAGTCCGTTAAAACGGACTCTTG
>NZ_CAWPKW010000377.1:0-24651 GCF_963888615.1 Brasilonema octagenarum UFV-OR1
GTCCCTTTGGGACTTACAAAGCAGCGTCTCCGTAGGAGATACAAAGCAGCGTGTCCCCTTGGGACTCAGCGCGCCCTTCGGCGCTAGCTGTGCCGAAGGCTCAGACATACCCGAAGGGGGGAGTCAAATGTATCAGGATTTTTGTGAAAGGGTATAACAATCTTATTTATGTATGCAGTTTTCCTGGCATTCTACGGTAAGCCACTCAAAGAAAATTTACCATTTACCTACTTTTTTGGATTGTTTGAAGAATTTAAGTGATATTTCGGAACAAAATACATAAATACTGACTCTTATAGCTATAATATTTTTTGATAACCAATAGTCAAATTATTTTACTTTGCTGCTATTTGAAAAAGTTAGCAAATATAAATATTCAGGGTGAATTTACATATAAATATTCTAGGAAAGTCTGTTTTCAACAAATGTATGAAAACATTCTTTGCTGCGGAGTTAAGTGAGCACATGTATTTGTAAAAAAAATTAGGAATAAATCATTACTCAACTACACACTAAGCTATGTTTGTATACACTATCAGGATCTTATGTTATATAAGTGACTAAAGTTATACTGAGAAAAAAGTTGGAAAATGAGGTTTAATATTTTTGCCTACAGTAGAAGTTAGTACCTCAAGAGGGGAGATTTTCGCATGAAAATTCTTGTTGTAGAAGATGATGACCTTAATGCTTTATTACTTCAAAAAGCACTCAAAGCATATAACTTCCAAATTGAAACTGCAAATGATGGTCAATATGGTCTTGAGTTGGCAAAGATCTTTGAGTTTGACCTACTTCTGGTAGATGTGATGCTTCCTAAGATGGATGGCATTAGCCTTTGTCGTCAACTCCGTCAGGAGGGTTACCAAGTGCCTATTCTGATGCTGAGTGCAGTAAATAGTACCAGCCTTCGCGTTACAGCTATAGAGGTGGGTGCAGATGATTTTCTAGTCAAGCCTGTTGAAATATCAGAGTTAGTAGCTCGGATTCGAGCGTTACTGCGGCGAGGAAGGATAGTTACGCCTACTGTACTCAGTTGGGAAAACTTACAACTTGACACCAACATTCGAGAAGTGACCTACAACGGCAAGACTGTACACCTCAGCCGCAAAGAGTATGGTTTATTAGAGCTTTTGTTACGAAATCCTCGCAAAACATTCAGTCGAAGTGCTTTGCTTAATAGCGTTTGGTCATGCTTTGAATCTCCTGGAGAGGAAGCTGTGACAACCCAAATTAAAGGTCTGCGGCAAAAGTTAAAAGCAGTGGGCCTGACCAAAGATTTGATTGAGACAGTTTACGGATTAGGCTATCGGCTACGAGAAAATCAAAAGGGAACTAGCGAACAAGAATCACACAACCACAGCAGACACCAATCAACATTACATACTGAGCTTTTAGACAAGCACAAAGCCGAGGCAGAAGTTAGAGTTCTGGTGAAAAAAATATGGGAAGAGTTTAGAGACAGTAGCTTGGAAGAACAGTTAGAGTTATTTGAGCAAGTGTTAGCACACTTATTAACTGGAAACCGAAACAACCAGCTACTTGAGCAAGCACAGACACAGGCTCACCGCTTAGCTGGCACTTTGGGATGTTATGGTTTGCATCAAGGTTCAGAAATAGCAAAAGAAATCGAAGTATATCTGCAAGCCCTCAGTATTGAGAAGCAATCCCCAACTCCAGAGTTGAAGAAGTTAGAGAAATTAATCACATCACTAAAAAAAATATTGCACCAGCAGGCATCTACACCTGCTACTCGTTCAACTTCTAAACTATCATCTGCACAAGTGTTGATCATTGATGATGATACTGTCTTCACAGAACGAATCAAAGTAGAAGCAGCAACTTGGGGTTTGGAGGTAGAGGTCGCAACAGACTTGACTATAGCAAGAAGCCTACTTAGCCAACGCCCTCCTGATGTCATTTTACTAGACTTGACTTTTTCCAATTCACAGGAAAATGGTTTAGCCTTCCTAGCCCAAATACATCAGGAGATGTCTGAAATTCCTGTGATTGTTTTTATTGCATCTGAGGAATTTCGTTGTCGAGTGGAAGCTGCACGTCTGGGAGCATATATCTTTTTACAAAAATCTATATCTATCGATGAGGTGTTGTTTGTTGTAAAGACAGCACTACATCAACATATTGCTCCTAAAGCTAAAATCATGGTTGTAGATGATGACCCGATTACGTTAAATCATGTGAAAACGTTGCTTTTACCTTGGGTATTCAACGTCACTACACTGCAACACCCTCAACAATTTTGGAAAGTGTTAGAAGCAACGACTCCTGATTTACTCATTTTAGACATTGAAATGCCAGATTTTAATGGAATTGAACTATGCCAAGTGGTTCGTAAAGATAGCCGTTGGAGTCATTTGCCTGTACTGTTTCTCTCGGTTCATTGTGATGCAAAAATAGTGCATCAAGTATATACAGCAGGAGCTGATGATTATGTATGTAAGCAATTTATGGCACAAGAACTGATAACTCGTATTCTTAATAGGTTAGAGCGGACACGAATTCAAAAATTAACCCTTAGTCAAGGCTAAACTATTCCTTCTATAGGAATCCGGTTTGATTTGGTCAGACAAGTGCTTGATGAGGTGACGACAACCGGCTGCGGGAGGGTAACCCTGGTGCAGGATAAGAGCGTATCTCCTCCACCAGACGCTGCGCATTCGCTCTTAGCGTGCGCTCTGCGCACACCCGAAGGGGAACAGAAAGTGTACCTAGCTTCGTCAAAAATAAAATACGAGTTATATAGACTTTTCATATATATTGAAAACAAAAAAATTATCAGCATGGAGAAGTTTTGTATCAAATTTGCTCAAGAATAATATAATGATTAGCAAAATCAGAGTGAAAAAAATACATTTGGAGAAAGAGAATCATATTTCATCAATATTTTTCTGGAAGTTTTTTTAATAGCTCCAGAAAAACTTTGATTTTAAGTATTATCAAACCTGAATTTACTTAATCTTAATTAATCCAAAAAAAAATAATAAAAAATATAAAATTTTATGTGTAATGGTTACGAAATAGCCAAGGTGAATCAGCAACTAGCCCTAGCTTTGTCAGCCGCCAAAATGGTAACTTGGGACTGGGATTTGCTGAGTAATCGTGTCGTTTTGTCAAGCGGTGATGAACAGTTATTTGGGCTAGCACCTGGAACTTTTCCAGAAACTTACGAAGCTGCTATGGCTCTTGTTCACCCAAATGATATAGAAGCTGTGACTTTAGCTTTGAATCAAGCATGTATTGACAGATGTGATTATCATCAGGAACTGCGGATTTTTGAGCCTAGTGGCACGATGCATTGGATTGAGGCAAAGGGAAGATTTTTTTATAACAATGAAGGTCAAGCAGTGCAGATGCTTGGCATCATTATGGAGATTAGCGATCGCAAAGCCAAAGAATCACAACTGCGTCTCTTGGAATCTGTCATTTTGCATACCAATGACGCAGTACTGATTACTGAAGCAGAACCCATAGACTCTCCTGGGTCCAGAATTATCTACGCTAACCCTGCTTTCACAAAAGTAACAGCTTATACCCTAGAGGAAGTTTTAGGCAAGACACCACGTATTCTCCAGGGAGAAAAAACTGACCTAGCCGCTTTAGATGAAATTCGCACAGCGATGCAAAACTGGCAACCCGTGCAAGTGGACTTGATTAACTACACCAAAGATGGTAGAGAATTCTGGGTTGAAATCAGTATTTTCCCAATCAAAGATGAAACTGGTTGGTATACTCACTGGGTATCAGTCCAGCGAGACATCACCGAGCGCAAGCAGGCAGAAATTGTTTTAAAACAGAGCGAGGAACGGTTTCGCCAGATTGCAGAGAATATTCAAGATGTTTTCTGGATATCAGATCCCGTAAAGCAGCAGCTCATCTACGTTAGTCCAGCTTACGAAAGAATTTGGGGGCGCAAGTGTGAAAGCTTGTATGCCAATTGGAATGACTGGATAGATAGCTTACATCCTGATGATAAGGAAAGAGTGATAGCGACTATTCGTGAAAAAGCGCACCAAGAACAGTTTGAGCATGAGTATCGCATTGTGCGTCCAGACGGAACAGTGCGGTGGATTCGAGATCGAGCGTTTCCACTTAAGGATGAATTTGGACAATTCCAACGTGTTACAGGAATTGCAGAAGATATCACTGAACACAAACTCGCCGAAGTTGCTTTGAGAGAAAGTGAGGAACGATTTCGCCAGATTGCAGAGAATATTGAGGATGTCTTTTGGATAGCAAACCCTATAAAGCAGCAGCTAGTCTACGTTAGTCCCGCTTACGAAAGAATTTGGGGGCACAAGTGTGAAAGCTTGTATGCCAATTGGAATGACTGGATAGATAACTTACATCCTGATGATAAGGAAAAAGTGATAGCGACTGCTCGTGAAAAAGGTCACCAAGAACAGTTTGAACATGAGTATCGCATTGTGCGTCCAGACGGAACAGTACGGTGGATTAGAGACCGAGGGTTTCCACTTAAGGATGAATTTGGACAACTCCAACGTGTCATAGGAATTGCACAGGATATCACTGAATCCAAACTCGCCGAAGTTGCTTTGAGAGAAAGTGAAGAACGATTTCGCCAGATTGCAGAGAATATTGAGGATGTCTTTTGGATATCAGATTACACACATAGTCAAATAGTCTACGTCAGCCCAGCATACGAAAAAATTTGGGGGCGCAGACGCGAAAGTTTGTACGCCAATTGGAATGAATGGACAGATAGTTTACATCCTGATGATCAACAAACAGCCCTAGCAACTGTTGCTCAAAAAGCGCACCAAGGATTTGAATATGAGTATCGCATCGTGCGTCCAGACGGAACAGTGCGGTGGATTCGAGACCGAGCATTTCCAGTTAAGGATGAATTTGGACATATCCAAAGTATTGCAGGAATTGCAGAGGATATAACTGAACACAAACTAGCTGGAGTTGCTCTGGCAGAAAGTGAGGAAAGATTTCGCCAGATTGCAGAAAATATTCAAGATGTCTTTTGGATAGTAAACCCCGTAAAGAACCAGACAATCTACGTTAGTCCAGCTTACGAAAGAATTTGGGGGCGCAAGCGTGAAAGCTTGTACCCGAATCAGACTGAGTGGCTGGAGAGCTTACATCCTGATGATCAACAAAGAGTCCTAGTTACTGTTCGTCAAAGAGCACACCAAGAAGCGTTTGAAGATGAGTATCGCATCGTACGTCCAGACGGAACAGTACGGTCGATTCGAGAACGAGCGTTTCCAGTTAAAGATGAATTTGGACAACTTCAGCGCCTAATTGGAATTTCACAGGATATCACAGAGCACAAACTTGCCGAAGCTGCTCTTGAGCAACTGAATCAGGAGTTAGAACTCCGAGTTCAACAACGTACGCTTGAATTGGAACGTTCTCAAGCAATCCTGCAACAGCAAGTAGAACGAGAGCAGTTGATCACACGGCTGACTCAACAAATACGCCAGTCCCTTGACTTGGCAACAATCCTTAACAATGTCGTCGTCGAAGTACAAAAATTGCTAGCAGCTCAGCGAGTTTTAGTTTACCAAATGCAGCCAGATAAAACTGGACGCATCGTTGCGGAAGCTGTTGCCAAAGAAGAATCGATTAGGATTTTAGATCGGTTATTTCCTGAAGAGACTTTCCCAGAACAATGTCTTCAACGGTATCTCCAAGGAGAACTTTACATTCTTACGGACCTTAACAAAGCTGAAATAATACCCTGCTTTGCGGACTTTTTAACAGAACTTGAAGTTAGGGCAGAGTTAGTGGTTCCCATCATCCAAAAGCAAACCGTTTGGGGATTGCTCATAGTCCACCAATGTCATGAACCAAGAGAATGGCAAACTTGGGAAATAGATTTACTTAAGCAGTTAACTAGCCAAATGGCGATCGCCATTCAACAATCACAACTCTACCAGCAACTGCAAGAAGAACTGCACGAACGCGTACGGATAGAATTAGAATTACGCCGTGGCGAAAATCTGTTTCGTTCTTTGAGCGAGTTGGCACCTATGGGTATTTTTAAAGGGGATGCTCAAGGACAAATGATTTATACCAATCCTCGCTGTCAGGCAATTTGTGGCTTCACCTTGGAAGAAGCTTTCGGGTATGGTTGGACACAGTTTATTCACCCCGAGGATCGCCAACTTTCTCAACTCCAGTGGAGTGCATTATCAACACACACAGAATTTTCTCAGGAAATGCGTTTTGTTCACCGGGATGGAACTCTCCGGTTTGCTCGGGTTAAGAGAGTTCTGATCTTTTCCGAATCAGATGAACTGGTGGGTCATATTGGGACAGTAGAAGATATCACGGAAACTCAGGCGATTGAGAAAATGAAGCAAGAATTTATCTCAATTGTCAGTCATGAACTGCGAACACCTCTTGCATCAATTCGTGGTTCTTTGGGATTACTCGCTGCTGGCGTGCTCAAAAACCAACCTGACACTTCTCAACAAATGTTAGAAATCGCCGCCAGCGATACAGAACGTTTGGTTCGTTTGGTGAATTATATTCTCGACTTAGAGCGGCTAGAAGCTAACAAAGTTTGTTTGGCCAAGCAATGGTGTGATGCTGTTGTATTAATACGTCAGTCTGTAGAAACGATGCGATCGCTAGCAACAGAAAATAATATTACGCTCCGCATTATACCTTCTACCCTGCAAGTTTGGGCAGATCCAGACCAAATTATTCAAACTCTTGTCAATTTGGTGAGCAACGCCATTAAATTTTCGCCTCCACAAACTACAGTAACGCTTTGTGTGCAGGCGCTGCCACACCATGTTGTCTTTCAAGTTCAAGACCAAGGACGAGGGATTCCTGATGACCGGCTAGAAAGTATTTTTGGACGATTTCAGCAGGTCGATGCTAGTGACTCCCGTCAAAAAGGAGGAACAGGTTTAGGTTTAGCTATCTGTCGCACCATCATACAACATCATGGCGGTAGAATCTGGGCTGAGAGTGTCTTAGGAAAAGGGAGTATTTTTCACTTCACTCTACCTCAACCGCCCCAAAACGAAGCCAATGTTTGATCTTCTTGATCACCTTTCACCTATGTACTGATTTTGTGCTATATCATACTAGTTATCTGGTAGCAGCTATTTCGTACTGTGTGCATAACTACAATCCATCCTCATTTATTTAGGACTAAGCTGTAACGCCCTTAAAATTGCATTACGCGCAACAGCCGACTATAAAGATGAAGGTGGAGCTATGTTAGTGAAGCGCGTTTTGGTTATTGATGACGAAAAAAATCTGTGTCTTGTTATTAAAGCTTGTTTAGAAAGCATAGGACATTGGCAAGTACTAACAGCTTTATCTGGTAGTGAAGGAGTAACATTAGCTGAAACTGAACTTCCCGATGCTATCTTACTAGATGTCATGATGCCTGATATGGACGGGCTAGTAGTATTTCATAAGTTACAACAGAATTCCTTGACTCAAAAAATTCCAGTAATTTTGCTGACTGCTATAGTGCAGCAGGTAGACTTGAATCAATATGCACAGTTACGCATCGTAGGTGTGATTCCTAAACCTTTTGATCCCTTGAAATTGGTGAACCGGGTGATTGAATTAGTAGGGTGGGAATAATATCAAGCAATTATGAGTGTATTGCAAAAAATAAAGAATTTTTAGTAAGTATCCATGTAATAGCTTGACAGTTTTTTGTATGATTTATCTATAAAAAAATATAGATAGATGAAATTGTGGTGTTATCTTCGTATATGCAAAATAACAGGTACCACCAAAATCGGAAATATCCTCATTATTTTCTTATTTTTGCAGTTTATTGTCAAAATTAGGCATTTTTTGTGTATTTCTATTCTAAGCTGAACAGGTACGACTTAAAACCCCTCTTGACTCTTGACTCTTAACTCTTGACTCTTGGCTCTTGACTCTTACTTGTCATAGATATCTCCAGAAATTAGAAATTAGCCTAGACAGTGCAATGGTTTGAGATGAGTTTTGAAAGTCTAATATTTTTTGGATTTGATTTTTTCTAAATGAGGGAAAGACACAAATAAAGCTATGTTACCAAAGCGTATTTTGGTTATTGATGATGAAGAAAATCTGTGTACCATTATTAAAATTTCTTTAGAATATCTAGGAGGTTGGCAAGTGCTAGTAGCCACATCTAGTAGCGAAGGACTACTATTGGTCCAAACTGAACTCTTTGATTTGATTCTGCTAGATGTTGTCATGCCTGATATGAATGGATTAGTGTTATTAAGCGCATTGCGAATTAATCCAGTTACGCGAACAATTCCAGTGATTTTGCTAACTGCTAGCACACAGCCTGTCAACTCAAATGAATCTGCACAATTAGGCGTTGCAGGTATAATTATCAAACCTTTTGATCCTGTAGATTTACCAAACCAGATTAAGGTACTTCTGAGATGGGAGTAAGTTTGTTTTAGTCTAATTCCATACTATTTCCACCCACTAAATCTTGCTAATCCTCAGAATTTCCTCATGTTTATCGCATAACTTGGATAAAGTAAGCATCTACATTTTTTCATGTAGTTTTAGGCTAAATAAGTTATTTGTTAGCATTCGTGAAAGAAAGTTGCTTGTTTCGTGTGTTATAAGTACACCATTCAATCAGTTAAGTGTTAACACTTAACTGATTGAATATTGTTTGATAAGTGATAACTGTTGATCTCCAACATTTAGGAATCCTGTAATAAAATACTGTACTTACTTCAAACAGAAGTTTAGTCTTATAAAACTTTTATATGATTTGCTACCTATTAAAGGTGCAATAAGAAAAAACAATGATAGAACCTGTTGCTAAGAGAATTTTATATATTGATGACGAACCTAATATACAACTGATTGTGAAAACTTGTCTGAAAAACCTAGGAGGGTGGGAGGTTGAGGAAGCACAATCTGCCGCAGAGGGTTTAATCAAAGCACAGAAGTTGAAACCTGATGCCATTATTTTAGATGTAATGATGCCAGAAATGGATGGTGTTGCTTGTTTGCAACAACTACGGTTAAACGCCAAGACTCAAGCAATACCTATAGTTTTTTTAACATCTAAGTCGAATATAACTGAAAGGTGTCGGTTTTTAGGATTAGGTGCGGTGGGGGCGATCGCTAAACCTTTTAACCCTCTGACTCTGGTTTCTCAAATTGCAAAATTTCTTGATTGGAACTTAGAGGATTGAAAGGCACAAAATTATAAAAATAATGTGTTTTTTTTAATGAGGTTATTCAGGGTTATTAAGTAGGTGGGCACAAAAAATACTTTGTTGATGTCAAACATTGTATTCACCAGTAATTTTTGTTACGTGACCATTCAAGTTTTTTACCTGTGAATATCAACATATGGTTAAACATAATTTTTTCCAACAACAATTTCAACTCAATACTGAGAAGACTCAGCAGTTATTTGATGAAAAGCTAATTATTTCTTGGTTAAGACAGATAAGTTTACGTACCAAAATCATAGCATTTACATTTCTTATTGGTGCACTTCCATTTTTAGGAATTGGGGCAGTTACCTATTACTTCTTGAACGAATCAACAACAAAAGAAATTACTAAAAACAAGCAAGACAAAGCCAGATTATTAGAAAATAATCTCAGCCATTTTATGATGAGACGATATGGAGATATTGAAATTCTCTCTAAACTAACATTCTTACAAAATCGCAACTTGAGGAGAGTGATAAGTCGTGAACAAATGCAAGCACGGCTAAGTAACTACTTAAATATTGAAAACAGCTATGAAAGCATTGCCATTTTTGATATAGATGGTAATTTAGTTGCTGATTCAGCAGGACAATTGATTCCTAGCCAGAAAAATGAAGGCTATTTTAAAACAGTACTTAAAAATAACAAGCCATATATTAGCCAGCCTACAGCCACAAAAAGTGTAGAGACATATAAAGATAATTATAGAATTTATATCGCTGCGCCTGTCAAAGACAAAGACACGGCTGAAACTATCTATGTTGTCAGAACAATTATACCTGTCAAAGCTTTAGCAAAGGAAGTCTTAATTCCTCAAGTGAGTCAAGATGATTACCAGCTTGTAGATGCTTCCGGACAAATATTTTTTTCTCAGACCAAGAGTCAAACTAATTTCTATCCAAAAGAAGAGATTCCTAACTTAAAACAACTATATACAGAGAAAAAAATCAAAACTCAGATATTCTTTGATAAGAAAAACAACGTTGAAAAATTAGTGACCAATGCGCCTTTGCAAAAAGTAGAAGGTTTGCCAGATTTGAATTGGACATTAATATTGAGTCAAGATACAGCAACTGCATTTGCAACCGAGAGACAATTATTACTAACATTAGCAGGGACGCTTCTAATGGCATTACTAGTTGGTGCAATTGCAGCAGGCATAGCTAATCGTCTGATTAAGCCAATTAAAGCTGCTACTATGGCAGTGCAAAAATTGAGTCAAGGCAATCTTAATACTCGGGTTGTCATCAAAGGCGAAGATGAACTTGCAACTTTGGTTTCTCAAATCAACTACATGGCAGATCAAGTGCAAGACCTACTACAAAAACAAACCGCTGAAGCCGAGCAATTAAAGTTATTGACAAACATCTTGCTCTTAATTCGCTCTTCGCTTAATCCTGAAGAATTGTTCAACATCACAGTTACAGAAGCAAGACAGGCACTCAAAGCGGATCGAGTCGTTATTTATCAGTTCAATGCGAAAGAAGGCGGACAAGTCATTGCTGAATCTGCTGCTCCTGGTTTGCCTGTAGCTTTTGAGGAGACATTTGAAGATCCCTGTATTCATAGAGAAATTATACAGGCTTACAAACAAGATCGGGTTACGGCTCAGGGCAATATCTTGCAGGCAGATTTTTCTCCCGAACATCAGAAATTGATGGAAAAATTGCAAGTCAAAGCGAATTTGGTAACGCCAATCTTAAAAGATAACCAAGTCTTAGGCTTTTTGATTGCTTATCACTGTCAGAAAGCTCATGTTTGGCAGCCTTATGAAATTAATTTCTTGCGGCATTTGGCACTTCAAGTGGGGCTGACTTTGGAACATGTGAGTTTATTTGAAGTTACACAGACACTAAAAGACCTCGCCATCCACTTGTCTAAAACCCATAACTCACAAGATATCTACAATTTAGCAGTTCAAGGCATCCGTAAAGCCTTGAAGGTAGAGCGAGCACTCATTTACAAAATAGACGAAAATTTGCACGGCAGCGTCATTGCAGAATCAGTAGTTAGAGGTTGGTCCCCAACTCTCGGTGCAGAAATTTACGATCCATGTTTGAAAGATTATGTTGACAAGTATCGCCAAGGTCGTATTGTCGCCATCGACAATATTTACCAAGCTCAACTGAACGAGTGTTATCTCAAACAACTAGAACCGTTTGCAGTCAAAGCAAATTTGGTTGCACCAATTTTAGTAGGTAACAACCTGCTCGGTTTGTTGATAGCTCATCAATGCTCTCAACCACGTCTATGGCAACAGTCAGAAATAGATTTGTTTGAGCAATTTGCCAGAATTGTTGGGCTGGCTTTAGAACGAGCCAATTTTTTGAAGCAAGCCGAAGAAGGACGCCAAGCAGCTCAAAAAGCTTCTCAACTGCAACGTCAGCAGAAAGAAACACTAGAAATGCAACTCCTAACGTTGATAGAGCATTTAGAAGGAGGATATCAAGGTGACCTGACAGTACGTGCTGAAGTCACTGATGGGGAAATTGGTATTGTCGCTGACTTTTTCAACTCCTTATTGGAGAGTTTGCAGGATATTGTTATCCAAGTCAAACTAGGCGCAACTCAGGTGAATGCTGCCATTGCAGATAACTCAAGCTCAACAGGTGAACTGGCAGTTAAAGCACTCAAACAAGCACAGGAAATTAGTAGTGTCCTAGATGCTGTTGACCAAATGAGGCAATCGATTAAAGCTGTCGCAAAAAGCGCCAAACAGGCTGCAGTAGTTGCTAGTACGGCATATCATGCAGCCGAAGTAGGTAGCACAGCGATAGACCTGACAGTCGAAAATAGTATTGAATTGCGCAAAGTGATAGAGGGAACCCACACAAAAGTCAACCGTCTTGGAGAGTCTTTGCAACGAATTTCGCGTGTGGTAGCATTGATTAATGAAATTGCCATACAAACTAACTTGTTAGTTATCAACAGTGGTTTAGTTATCAACACTAATGTTGAAGCGGCGCGTGGTGATAGAGAAGTGCAAAGTTTTGCTATCATTGTTGAAAAAATTTCTTTACTAGCAGCTCAAAGTAGCGAAGCCAGTGCAGAAATTGAAGAAATTGTTGCCAATATCCAACTCGAAACCCGGGAAGTCGTCAAGGCTATGGAGTTGGGAAGCACGCAGGTGATCAAAGGAACGCATCTGGTTCAAAATACCAAACACAGCTTGAACCACATTCTTGAAGTCTGTCGTCACATTGACCAACTCGTGCAGTCAATTTCTGATGCTACAATCTCTCAAGTGGAAACCTCTAAAGATGTCTCTATTCTTATGCAAGACATTGCAAAAGTTTCTGAAATCACCAGCAACTCGTTTCACCAAGTTTGTGGGTCTCTCCAAAAAACAGTGGAGATTTCCCAGCAGCTGCAAGAGAGTGTACGGACATTTAAGGTGAATTAGCTGGGCTTGTTTGCTTGCACCTGAGTTCGAGATTCTATCATTCTGTTCTTTATAACGTGCGGCGTTCGCAACCCGTTATACCGTTTCACTTTAAGGTTAATACAAATGGGAAGCACCCGAGCAGGGGGAAAGAATTAGAAACCAATCATTTGTATCAGGAATTTTGTGAAATGGTATTACAAGCGATAGCTTCACTGCTGCACTCCGCGCAGATCGCATCTAAAAATCGCATATTGACTCGTTCAGTTTGTCCATTGTAATTAAATACAATGCGAAATCAGCCTCACACATACAGAATTTCTTCAGAATTTTTGTATATCCTTTAACTCGTTTAGAAAAAGAACCATTACTCTTTTTCTAGTCCCTTCTAGCTGTACGAGCAGAGGGAACCTGAGATGAAAACGATAGAGTTGTATTGGTGACCTCTTTATATGGCTTAAGAGGTCATTTTTTTCCAGAGAATATTTTATGGTAGAACTTTGTAAATTGTTAAGTTCAAATCTTAAGTCAATAATCTTCATAAAGTAGCTATACTAACTACTAAATCACTTGATTTGTAAGAATACAAGCATCAGTCGCCAGTCGTCATAATGCTTGTCAAATCAAGATTTTCAACGATAGAGATTTGGTGGTAATCATTACTACAATAGCAACAATTGCTTTATTCATTCAGAATTATGGGTTCTGGATTCTGAATTCTTATCCTGATTTTTTAAAGTCTTAAACATTCTTTTCAACGACTTGCTCCTGACACACCTAATAGCTTTGCTAATATCTAGCCATTGACGCTTTCTTTGATTGACTTCTGGATATTCTTCTAAAATTGTTTGGACTGGTAACAAAAACATTCTAACTTGGTAAATATTACCCTGTTTGCGATACTTATAACAGCCAATTTCATAAGTTTCTACTTGACCGATAACTCCAGCTTCTTCCCACGCCTCTTTTGCTGCTGATTCTGGTGGACTCATTCCATTACAAATGCCTCCTTTCGGCACAACCCATTCCTGACGATTTCGAGTTGTAATTAGCAAAACTTCTATTTTTCCCTCTCTGACTCGATATGGAATGACCCCTGATTGCTGAAGTACTTTGCTGTCTTTTTGGCTCATGGAATTTTGATTCCTTCGATATCAATGTTCTTCTTAAGAAAAACCTTTTTATGGTTTTCCTTGACTTCCTATCAAAGGCATAATTTAACTTAAGTTTTTATGTGAGCAAGGATACAAGACATAAATTATAATTTTTGGTGAAGTATATATGTTAAAATAATAAATAACTAGGTAAGCGTCATCAATTCGTAGATAGTAGTAGTGCGAGCGTCTCGCTCGCGGGCTGTCCGATCCGCACTACATTTTATTTTTAATGAAAGCCACTTACTTACAAAAAAAATTTAATAGAAAATCAAGTATTCGATACGTAGAAAAGTAAGGTTAATATAGGATTCCTATTCATTTTTGAACCCAACTCAGTACAGTTTATGTTAAGCATTCAGAGTTAAGCATTCGGGTGTTTCATGTTCCCGTTCGGCTGAGGCTTCAACGGTGAGCGCGAGCGCCTAACCGCTCTAGGCGTTGGCTGTAATGCGTTCCTACCTCAACTAGTAAATTCAAAAAAAACCGGATTCCTGTATTTCAAACAACATAAATACGGTAGAAGTAATATCTACCTGATATCTTGCAGCATACTTTTCGTCCGCCAAGAAATTTATTTCTTGGCTCAAAGTCTAAGTCCGTTAAAACGGGCTGAGTAAGTTTTTCAGGAGGCACTGCTCGGCTAGAGTTTCCCGACTTAAAGCATGTGCCGTTCCGTTTTAACGGACTTGGTTTATGAGCCACGAACTTCAGTTCTGGGCGTACTCAGCCGGAGGTGCAAGATATCAGGTACCCTGATTTGTTAACGAGTGATTTTCCTGCTAAGAATCTAAATCTAGAGCTTGTATTCCTTGGCGTTCTACAAAAGTTAGCATACTTCCCAACTGTAACCAAATCAGCAAGGCAGTTATAAGAGCAACTGGTATACCAATTCCATAGGCAATTAAGGGCGGAAAGCCAAATATTTCAAAACCGCAACAGAGAAATACACCAAGACCAACAGTAATTCCTATAAATGGTATAGATAAATGTCTAATCGGTAGACGAGAACCAGAAGTTTCTGCACCATCGTCTTGCCATTTATGAACAATAACTTTCAGCGTTCCCCATAACGCGAGGTCACAAACTAATGCTGCAAATAATCCAACAACGAATAGAAAATAGGGTGGATGTTGAGAAATATAGTACATGAAAACTCCTGTAGATGTTGAGTACGGAATTATGAGTTTGGAATTATGAATAATAATATTTAGTCATAATTTTTCACTCATAATTCGTCATTCTTTTAAGGCTTTCGGTAGAATAGCAGCTACTCCCTCTCGGGAAAATTCTGTCAAAACTCCAATCGCTACGTTGAATAAGCGAGTTGGTTTTAAGTCATCTTTGACCAAATTCCATAAGCGTTGGACTTCTTCTGTATGAAGACGATCATCTTCAGTAAGAGCAAGCGCTAACTGTCGCCTCAGAAACTTGCTTTCATCAGAAAGTAAATATTGCAATCCCAATTGAGCCGTAGGTAATACGTCAAAGTTAGTATCACTGCGGGCGATCGCAATCAAATTCTCTAACCGAGACCACTGGAATTTACCATCTTTAAAAAGCACATTCAGCAAACGTCGCCGCAGTTGTGGAGATTCGCCTGTCAACAAGCGCCTTGCAACGTATGGGTATGCTACTTCAACAAGTTTGAAATTCGGGTTGAGGCTGAGGGCAATTCCTTCCTGCGTTACCACAGAACGAATGATCAAAGCAAACTGTGCAGGGATTCGGAAAGGATATTCATACATCAGTTCCGAGAACTCATCAGTAATGGTTTTGATGTTAAAATCCCCTACATTTTTGCCAATAGCATTATCCAGAACTGTTTCCAATGCTGGTACAACCGGACGAATATCCGTGTCTGGACTGAGAAAACCTAGCTTCACAAAGTCTTGGGCTAATTCGTCGAATTCTTTATTAACTACGTGTACGAGCGCATCTACCAGAGTTTCTTTTGTGGTTTCATTTAACTGATCCATCATCCCGAAGTCTATGTAAGCCATACGACCATCGGGCATGGCAAATAAATTACCTGGATGTGGATCAGCATGGAAGAAGCCATGCTCTAGGAGTTGTTGTAAACCAGAAGTCACGCCAACTTGGATGACTAACTCTGGATCTAAACCTGCTGCGCGGATTTTGTTTGTTTCGGTCAGTTTGAAGCCGTTAATCCACTCTAAGGTTAAAACATGGACATTGGTGTAACGCCAATATATCGCCGGTATTTTAACCTGGGGGTCGTTGTGAAAGTTATTAGCAAATTTCTCCGCGTTGCGGGCTTCGTTGATGTAATCTATCTCCTCAAATAACTTGGTGCCAAACTCGTCCACAATCATTGCCAAGTCATGACCGAGGTTTAAGGGTAACCAAGGAGCTAACCAACTAGCCGCCCATCGCATCAGATAAAGGTCAAGTGTAAGAGTTGGGCGCAAGTTGGGGCGCTGTACTTTCACCGCCACTTCTTCGCCGCTCATCAAACGACCACGATAAACTTGACCCAAACTAGCTGCAGCCACGGGATATGAGGACAACGAACTAAAAATTTCGCTAATTGGACGTTCTAGTTCGGTTTCAATAATTTTATACGCGAGTCCACTATCAAAAGCTGGCAACTGATCTTGTAGCTTGATGAGTTCTTCTAGATAATCTTTACGTATCAAGTCTGGTCGTGTTGAGAGGGCTTGACCAACTTTAATGAACGTCGGACCAAGGCGGGTTAGCAACAGCCGCAATTGAGTCGCTCGTTTGAACTTGTTTTGCTCCTCTTGATTTCGCCATTGATCCCACTTGAGACTAAGAATAAATACTGCAAAAAACCAGATAATCTTTATCGCCCGCATCCAAGCTAGCCAAGGACGGTAGCGGTAGTAGCGGGCGATCGCCATTGGATCGTAGCGTCGATGATTTTGTTGTGTAAGGGTTTGCCAGTTCACTCCCTTATCTTCCTCTTAAACTGAAAAAGGTTTTACTGTCTAAAGCCAAACAAGGATACCTTCACAAGGCATACAAATTTTGGTATGCATTTGCTTTGTTGTCCCTTGTTCTGATCGCTAATGTTTACTTAACGTTACTTTTTATCTTTTATTTTATATTAGTACATAAAAGTATATATACTTATATGATCTGAGGGTTAGATAGTATATTTCAGTATTTATTTTTTAAATTATTTATTTATACATTATTTATTAAGTATAAAATTTTATATAACAACATCACTTCAAGCTGATTTAAAAAGATTATCGTCTTTATCCGGAAAACTCTTCTTAGCCATGAGAAGTATAATATAATGCTTTAAAATGGAAAACTAGAATGATGATGCCATGTATCGCAAATAAAAGGAAGAATAAATGACTTCCAAATCAAAACTTTATATTCTTGTAAGTTTTTCTTTAAAAAAAGACAAGTTTGTAAAAATGTGAACGACTTTATGTACGATATTACGGGCATAATTGGCAAGCACATTATCTGATTAACCATGCCAAGAAATAGCATTATTACGGAAAATAATTGAGGAGTGGCTTTTTGATGAGCATTACTCAACCTTTGACAAGGCGTAAGCGGATGTCTTACACAGTTGCATTTGTCGCTAGTGTCATTGCCGCTCTACTTATTAACTGTTTTGCAACCCCTAGTCCTGGTCAAACCTCTACACGTGACAAATTTCTTTGGCCATTTGCATCCACATCACCTTGGAATATGCCAATTGGTTCGAGTGCAAATTATATTCCCGCAAATATTGGAAAAGCTGGCTATGCTGCAGCAGATAAAGAATATTTCTTCAAACTCAAGGATAGTGATCCGTGGCGTCAAGTTTATGCTCCTGGTGCTTGGGGTGAAGGACGCTGTAAAGGCACCACATCTATGAACACCTGGCTGCCGATTCCAGACGACCTTATCGTTCCAGACGCCACGAATAACCCATATCACACCCCCAACAACGCATCAGCCTTCTTGATGCCTGATGGAAAAACTCTCATACAGCTTGAACCTCTTGCTCGCTGTAAAAAAGGAGGCGACATCTACGGTTGGCGTTTTCCAAATGTTGATATTTACAGTGATGGAATAGGTGGAGCACATTTTGGTTCTGGTCTTTCGTCGATTGGTGGTTCTATTCGCAAAGGTGAATTAACTAGCGATCAACCAATTCGTCATGCCTTAAAAGTTGTCATTTGGGGCGAAAAATACCTCTACTACTCTAAGTCTAATCCCGGGCATCGCTGGCCTGCAGATAGAGCAGATGCCAATGCAGCTAACCAATACCACGGTAAAAACTCCTCTCTGGTACAGGGGACACTACTGGCAGTTCCTGCATACGTAACCGAACAAAATCTCAACTTGGAAACACCTGCTGCTAAAAAGTTATTTCATGCCTTGCAAGATTATGGTGCTTACGTTGTTGACGACGCAGGCTGGGATGCTCACTACTTTGCAGTAGAGGACGGAGTCACACAAGAGTTTCGCAACACCTTTGGTTACAATTTCGAGGGATCTAATGGTTCATTTTATGAAGACTTTATGAAGCTATTCCAAGCACTTCACATTGTTGATAACAATAGCTCAAATAGCGTCGGTGGTGGTGGAACTCCGCGTGTAGCTCTTGCTCCACCTATTGGGAACTAATACGGAAATAAATTAATTTAGGATAACACCGAAAAACTTAGTTTCACGAATCAAGCAAGTTTGTCCCAGACTGCATAATACTTTTTGAATGTCAAGTCCACTTGAACATAATGGTATTGCGTGTCTCCTCTGACGGAGGCGCGCAATTTACTTATATGACTGTAGTGCTTGGTGGTGTTGGGTGTAATACACACTATCTGTAGTGAAAGTGCATGCACTTTCACATTATTCGTGGTGATGTATGTGATTCAAATCAGAACCGCTATAATTAAGCCTGACTCAATATCACGCTAATTCGCCACATCAATCTTTAATCAGCGACAGCCTCGTTATAAATTATTAATATCCGTTTAATATCGGCGAACAACTGACTTACTCAGGCTTGGTTTCAAAAGCAAAAGTTTAAAAAGGTTAAAAGATGTTGACTTCTTCAGAAACACCTATTGTCGCCACTGTTGTGCTGGTCGCTTTCGGAATTTTAGGTTGGGGCTTTTATCGCGCCAGACCTTATGGCAAGCTGGGAATTCTAGCGTGGTTACAGTCGGTGGTATTGATGATTCCTTGGTTGCTGTTTTTTGGTTTGTTTGCAGCTGGAATTTACGTCAATATAGTAGGCATATTGTTCTTGTTGGTCGTATCCACCGGAGTGTACGTCTTTTTAGGAAGACAGTTGCGAGCAGCCGGACAGGATGCAATACTCAGGCAACGGGCAACCCAAAGGCTTGAAGCTGAGGTCCAGCAGCAAGGTAGTCCTACAAATAATTCCAATCTTCCGGAAGGAACTGCACAGTTAAAACCTGAAGTCTTATCAATTCCTGAAGAAGACTTGAACATGATTAAAGGTATTTTCGGCCTTGATACCTTTTTTACCACAGAAACCATTGCTTACCAGGAAGGGGCTATCTTTAAAGGAAACCTGCGAGGAGAGCCAGAAGCGGTTCATAACACTCTAAGCGCGAGTTTGCAAGAACGTTTAGGTGATAAATATCGTCTATTTATAGTGGAAAATACAGATGGCAAACCTGTAATCATTGTGCTTCCCAGTCGCAATGACCCCCGTCCGATGACATTACCGCAGAAAGTTTTTGCTGTTATCTTGCTGGTGGGAACAATTGCTACAAGTTTGGAAACTGCAGGGCTACTCCTGAATTTTGATTTCTTTTCCAACCCAGAACGTTTCCGAGAAGTTATACCCATCGGTGCTGGAATTTTAACAGTTTTGATAGCTCACGAAATCGGTCATTGGTTGCTCGCCCGTCGTCATCAGATCCGCCTCAGTTGGCCTTACTTTCTTCCCGCGATACAAATTGGTTCGTTCGGTGCTATTACTCGTTTTGAATCTTTACTACCTAACCGCAAGGTACTATTCGATATTTCCCTAGCAGGACCAGCTGTTGGAGGAATTGTATCTTTATTAATGTTGGTGGCTGGATTGCTACTTTCTCACAAAGGTAGTCTATTTCAATTGCCAAATGAGTTTTTCTCTGGTTCAATTCTGGTGGGAACTTTGGCGCGAGTTATTCTTGGTTCGGCATTACAGTCACCTTTGGTCGATATACATCCACTTGTCGTCATTGGTTGGTTAGGGTTGGTCGTTACTGCTTTAAATTTAATGCCAGCAGGTCAACTAGATGGTGGTCGTATTGTCCAAGCGATTTATGGACGAAAAATTGCAGGACGAGCAACAGTAGCAACTCTAATTGTGCTGGTGTTAGTATCTCTGGGTACTCCTTTAGCTTTGTACTGGGCAATTGTGATTGTGTTTTTACAACGAGATTTAGAACGTCCCAGCTTGAATGAAATTAGCGAACCCGATGATGCACGCGCTGCTTTGGGTCTTTTGGCTTTGTTTTTGATGGTTGCTACTCTGCTTCCACTCACTCCGGGTTTAGCAGGGCGTCTGGGAATTGGCGGTTAAAATGTAGTGTTGTTCATCACACTTTCATTCGGGGAAAACTGTAGTGATGAATACAAAACTAGAAAAGAAACTCCTAAAAGTTTTCTTCGGTTTCATTGAACCATTCTCATTTTTGCCCAGTCTAAGATAATACAACAAGCGGATCCCTTGTTGGCCACCTAAACCTACAAGAAATTTCGACTTTTGTTATGAAGATGAAAGCTTTGCTTTTGCCCGCAGCTATCATGGTCATGTTCGCTACCTCCCCAGTAATTTTTACTCATGCTGGCGTTGCAGCTCCAGGCAGCCGTGCAGAGGCATGGCAAGCGAAGTTGAACCTGACTGATGCCCAAAAGGCGAAAATGAAAGAAATTCGGGAATCTAGTAAAAAACAAATTGATGCGCTGCTCACTCCAGAGCAACGGACTCAAAAGGAGCAGGCTAGGCAACAACGTAAAAAGCCAAACTTGAATTTGACCGCTGACCAAAAAGCGAAAATGAAAGAAATTAGGCAAAATACCAAAACTCAGATGCAAGCCCTGCTGACTCCAGAACAGCAGCAACAATGGAAGCAAATGCGTGAACAAAAGCGGCAAAGCCAGTAAATCAAGGCAAAAATCTCTGCTGTGAAGAACTATTAGCTCTTTTTTGAATTTTGAAGTAGGGGTGGGTTTGAAAACCCACCTTTACTTTTTCTCCCCACTTTTCTACTTGTTAAGGTTTCCAACCAGCCAGCAGACTTGGATAAGCAACTGATGTTGGGAAAATTTTCTGGAAACTAGCTTGACGTTGTTGTGGTGTTTCACCAGTCATATTCCATAGGGTTTCGTAGAAAAAGAACGAGACTCCAGCAAAGTTGCGTTCTCGCACTTTTTGTATTTGTGTTTGTATTTGTTGCATGGATACGGGTTTGGCTTTTAACCCAGTCATAATACCTATGCTTACTGGTATATGACTTTGTGCTGCTTTCACTTCTGGGCGCTCAAGTTCTTGAACAAAGACATTTAAGTCATCACGGTATATTTGTATAATCAGTTCTTCAATAAGTCCGAGTCGTTCCCACGTTTGCCAGTCTGCTAAAAAGGATTTGTAGGAAAATTCCTGAGGATTAGGCGATACAGAGACAAGACAATTTTTCTTAGTTGCTTTGATTGCCTGGAATACCCGTTTCATGTAGTCAGTTATTTTATTAGCTCTCCACCCTACCCATTCAGCGTCTTGAGAATTTGTTGAAGGAGCTTTACCGCGATGTTCTTTTTTGTACAATGCGACTGTGTAGGCGTCGTATCCCAAGTCATACGGCAAGCCGAAATGGTCATCAAACTGAATACCATCAATGTCGTAGTTTTTAACGATTTCGACAACTAAATCTTGTATAAATTGTTGAACTTCAGGGTGAAAGGGATTTAGCCAAACCCGGTTCTCAGCACCTTCTTTCCAAATTTTACTACCGTCACGGCGGCTGGTCAGCCATTGCGGACGATTTTTGGCGAGTTGTGAGTCAGCGGGTGCCATAAAGCCAAACTCGAACCAGGGAATGACTGTTAGGTTTTTTTGATGCCCGAGTGTGACAATTTCCTTGAGTATATCTCGACCTTGCAGTCCGGGGGCTGGATCAAGCGATCGCCCAGTAACTTTTTGTGCCACTTTGCTCGGGTACAGTGTCCAACCCCAGTTCCAAACAGTAGGATATACAGTGTTAAAGTTTAAGTTTTTCAGGGTTTGTAAAGAGTTTTGCAGGCGATCACGCGCAAACAGCACATTACTATCTATATTCGTTAACCACACCCCGCGTAACTCAGATGTCTGCGGACGCAAAGGAGTATTTTGAGCATATAAAGGAAACGAAAGCAGAATTGCACCTACCATACTTAAACTTACCAAAAGTACGAAAAATGACTGTTTCTTAATTGCCAGAGATTCCTGCGATAGAAGCCTGTGGCACCACTTCACCAATTTTTTCATCATCTACTTGTAAAAAAAATTAGATTTTGTATGAGAAAACTATCAAAAGTGACTTAGAGCAATGGGCAAAAGTTGCTATGTTGCTTGTACATAGCATGCCCGCTTAGCGATACTAGTAACATATATTGTTTATCTTTTTTCAAGATTTATAGTTTCTGCCGTCTGGTCGATTATATGTGCTAACATATACTCAACATCGAAGCTCACAACCGAATCAGCAGCGAACTCTTGCGCGTGAGCCTGCCCGAATCCCCACCAAAAGCCGAGTAGCTTTCTTGGGGAGGATGTCAATCAGTAATCCTTCTGAGTTTTTCTCCCTCTAAATCACCCAATCAGGTCACTCAGTAGGGTGAGGTCTTTTCACCTGACCTAAATCTAGTATAAAAACAAAGGAACAACAGACAATAATAGTCACGTCTGTCTTCACATCTGTCTCGAAACAGAGGCGCTTTAATTATCCCAAATCCTTCTTATTATGAGGGATAATAAACTCATTTGTTCTGGATAGAGTTTATAGTTATTAGTTTCTGTCTGTTGACGCATACTAATATCTATTCACTAATATACAGACGTTAAATTTATTATCTTCACTATACTTAACTTTATCTTACTTCTATGAAAAACACTCTCAAAAATTATAGTACTACGAAACAAGCACAATTTTTCACAGCGTTAGTTTTATCTGGGATTTTGTCTGTTGGTTGCAGTTTATGGGCTATAAAAAGTGCGACTGCTGCCCCCGCAAACTATTTTGCAGATACGGCAAACCAAGTCCTAAAAGAAAATATTAAAACTAATAACTTACCGCGTACAGTTGCTTCTGCGATACTACAAGATTTATCTAACCGAGAACCAACTGCGACTAAAAAACTAGAAATTATTGACTACACTCAACGGACTTGGCGTAACGGATGCATGGATTTACCGAATCCAGACGAACTTTGCACTCAAGCATTAGTTCCTGGTTGGCGAGTTGTCCTCTCGAATGGTAATCAAACATGGATTTATCATACCGATAGCAATGGGCGTTCTATTCGCTTAGCAAATCCGTATATTCTGACAAGTGTGGCACAAAACTTTCCAAATTATATAGAGGATGCTGTTTTGCAAGCCGCATCCCAACGCTTGAATTTACCAACGTCTGAATTTACTATCATTCAAGCTCAACAGCAGACTTGGAACAATGGCTGTTTGAACTTACCAAGGTCAGATGAAGCTTGTACTCAGGCTTTAGAAAAGGGTTGGCGGGTCGTTGTCAAAGCAACTAACCAAACCTTGGTTTATCATACTAATGCAACAGGTTCCAAAATCAGGTTTAATAAAAACGAAAGCAACTTCAGTGAAGGCAAGTTACCGGCAATAGTCAGAGATGCTGTGTTGCGTCGGGCAACTGAAGAGTCGGGTTTACCTGCAAGTTCGCTCTCGATTGTTGCATCTCAACCAACTCGATGGAATGGGTGCGAGCTTCAGAATAATGCTTATCCTTGTGACAACGCCATTTCTGGTTGGCAAGTTACAGTAGCTGCTGGGCTAAATCGTTGGGTGTTTTTCACTGATGAGCGCGGTTCTCGAATTCAACTTTCACAGCAGTATGGTGAAACACCTAATGTTAACTTACCCAGAGACATTGCTGAGAGAGTTTTGGTACGAGCCTCTAAGCGTTTAGGAGCACCGATTTCGCAAGTACGGATAGTTGAAGTCAAACAAAGACAATGGCCCGATAGTTGTTTGGGTCTAGCAGATCCGTCAACTGTATGTGCTGCAGTTATAGTACCAGGTTGGGAGGTCACTGTCAGTGATGGACAACAACGCTTGGTTTATCGTGTTGGCGAATCAGGTGCTGTTTTTCTTGATGAAAAGGCTAGCCCAGTTGCTGATGATAATAATACATCGCTCAAGCCAATTTCCATCCCCAGAAGTGAGTTACCACCACCTTTAGATAGCAGTGTGATTTTTCGACAAATCTCCAGTGGTGGCTTTGCTGGCAGAACATACGAAACTGTTTTGCTCGACGACGGACGTCTGATTCGTGTTCGGATTGGTGATACAAATGATTCTGAGCGTCGCATTCGCCGCATTCCTCATGAACTTGTAGAAAGGTTTCAGCAATTGCTTGAACGGCAAAGCGATGAATTCCGAAACCTAAGTTATCCAGCACCCAACGGCGCTGCTGATTACATCACATACACTCTGACTAGCCGCGATGGTACGGTTAAATACAACGACATTTCTCAAAATAGCCTACCCAAAGATTTACGGCTCATAGTCAAAGCTTGGAACCGAATAAGCAATCGCTCTCAGTAAAGGATAGAAAATTGGAGACAGGGAATAGGAAAAACTTATAATATCAAGTTCGGTTAATTACTTACAATAAAAAACCTCACCCCGCCCTATGCCTAACGGCACGCTACGCTATCGGGCACCCCT
>NZ_CAWPKW010000378.1:0-24564 GCF_963888615.1 Brasilonema octagenarum UFV-OR1
CGTTGTAGCAAGTGGCGTGCATGTGGCGTGAGCCAGTACTTGATGAGGGTCTCCCTCTCCTGACCCAGACGCTACTTTGAACACGCTTGTTCTGGCGTGAAAAGAGTGTTTTTTCCATTCGTAGCGGGTGATCAGCCTAAGAGGTACTCCGTGGGCGTGGTAGGATATAAGCTCGACAAGTCGTCAATCTTTCCGGAATGTCGCAGGTCATTTTTGTATAATGGTATTGCTCAATGACCTATCTGACCGTATTGAACAGACAGGGATCATTCGCAAACGTAGTGATACGGAGTGAATGTGAACCAAACCCCTAACTTCGGTTAGGAGACGTTATCCAAATCATGACACCTTAAGATTCGCTAGTCTTTTGCCCTGTCGCGGCTAGTTAAACATCTCGCAAGAGAAGTGCTTTGAGCTCCGTTTTATTGGTAGGTACTTCACCCGCTTACCAGGATAGAGCATACCCAGAGTCGTTAGCGATAAACAGTAACTCTTGTTTGCTGTCTAAATGCTGCCTAAAGATATGCCGGAAAAATCGATGGAAACCGAGGCTCAGTTGAGGAAATTCAACAAACTCTTCTGACACCGGACACCGAAATTGTAAAGGAGGAACTCAACGTGTTTAAGCAAATTCTGACAGGTAGCTATATTTTTGTTTTTCTTCTTGTCAGCAGCCTGTCGGCTCATGCACAAGCACCAAAACCTACATCTCCATCTTCATCTCCATCCCCTCAAGTTCCAGGAACATCCCAAACCAAAGTTAGTCCAGAGGAACTTCAGAAATTTGCAAACTCCATAAAACAGCTCACAGCGATAAAGCAGGGAGCAGTTAAGCAGATGGCGGACGTTATAAATAAGTCTGGTCTGACTCAAGAACGATTTTTGGAAATATATAAATCACAGCAAAATCCCCCAGAGAAGCTAAAACGAGCAATGACATCACAAGAAAAACAACAATACGAAAAAGCTTTCACAAGTTTAAAGTCAATTCAGGAACAAGCTGATACAAACATGCAGCAAGTTTTGCAAAAGGAAGGGCTAGGGCTAGAACGTTTCAATCAAATTCAAGTAGCGATCAGCCAAGATCCGGCGCTTCAGCAAAAAGTGCAGCAAATGATTAGAAGCTAGTCTTGAAGGTCACACCCAAAGAGTGTAAGCAATTTTGTGAACATGCACAATTCAGGAGTCAGAATTCAGAATGGACCGGGTTCATTCTGAATTCTGACTTATTTTTTTATTAATCCCGAGTTGCATTCATTTTGGTAGAATGTCATTTGATCAGTACTAGTCATCACCCCCTCTGACTCAATTATGGATAACGAGGTTGTTCTTTTTCTTGTCAGCGCCAGTGTTTTCATCCTCTATCTCATCTTCTCTGCGTTAACTGAAATGGGCACAAAGTTACCTTGGAAAAAATAGCAGTTTGGTTTTTGACTGATACCCTTTCACGAAAATCCTGATACATTTCACTCCACGGCAGTTGCTCCACTTGGGGAAACACGCCAGGTCGCACAACGGGGGGTACCCCCGCAAGCGACTGGCTCCCCAAGACCGCACTGCCTCCCCTACTCCCCCTACTCCCCCTACTCCCCCACTTACCCACTTACCCATATTTATCAACTTTAAAGTAGTGGGAGGAGGGGGTGCGATGCTCTAGCAGGAAGACTCACTCAGGGCGATTGCCCAAAGGGCAGACGCCAGAGGCGTATCGCAGCGGTTGCTTTTTGAGTAGCTCGTCGTATCAAACCTCAGATGATATCAGCATCCAAAGAGGATGTTACAACTACCAATCTTTCTCACAGAGAAGAAACACATAGGCATCCCTCTTTTCCCACAAAAACCCATCTATACCCCAACTCAACCCACCCAACCTCACAGCAACAGCAGGTAGATGTCCAGTCGGAGCTGAGGAATTGAACGTCAGTTCATTGATTTGTAACCAATTTTTATGGACGCGCCATTCTACACAATCACCAAAGGCTTCGTAAATCTTATCGTTAGCTTTGAGATTTCCTCCTACGCTTTTCCAAATGCGTTGTTGAACACTAAATCCAAAGCGACCATTGGAAGATTCTACCCAAAGTTGGTCGATAGCGCGGAGGTCTTCGTGTGGGAAGTTGTGGATAGATGCTACATTTAGCCAACCTTCTTGTTCTCGATTTGTCAGGTTGAGCATAATCCTGAGTGTTTCGTGATCAGCTTCTTTCCATCTTCCAGATACTAGGAGATCGCGCCATGTTGTAGTTAACTTTGGTGTCTTTTGTAAAGTTAGCTGCTGTTGACTCAAGTCTTTGAGCTTTCTTGCTTCTTGATGCTGGTGTTTTTCTTGTTCGAGTTGAGCTAGTAAGCGACGTTCTATTTCTTGACGCTGGCGTTTTTCTTGTTCAAGTTGAGCTAGTAAGCGATGTTCTGTTTCTTGAAGCTGATGTTTTTCTTGTTCGAGTTGAGTTAACAGGTGTTTTTCTTGTTCGAGTTGAGCTAGTAAGCGACGTTCTGTTTCTTGACGCTGGTGTTTTTCTTGTTCGAGTTGAGCTAGTAAGCGATGTTCTATTTCTTGAAGCTGATGTTTTTCTTGTTTGAGTTGAGTTAAGAGCCGCTTTTTCCATTTAGACCACAATAACACTCCTACTGCTACTGTCACGACTACTGCAACGCTTATGCTAATGGCAAGCCAATTCATAACCTTTTTATGCCTGTGATAATTTCACGCTGATTTAATTTGTCTGTTGTTAACTATTAAAAACAGAGTTGTCAAGACTGATACCTGATAAATGCTCAATTCCATAGTCAAAATCTCTACCGTCGCTTGCGGGAAAACCATTAGCAGGAACACCAATCAATCCGTTGCAAAGCGCATCAACTTCCTCACATCATCGATTGGCAATCGTAACTCTTTGCTAATTGCTGCTTCCAATGCGCTAAGTTGTGTGACCGGAAATTCAAATTCTAGTTCTTTTAGGGCTTTGGAAGCTGTCTTGACTCTGACTCTAGAAAGATTTTGATGCTTTTTGATTTGAACTGTGATTGATAGTACAAGTGTTGGGGATTGCTTTGCTGATAATGTCTCAACCTTCAACGGATTCGTTGATTGACGAGAGCGGAACAATATGCTATTCATCACAAATCCACTCCCCACCCAAAAAGTCAATCCAAGCAGTGGTAGGAGTAGCCAAAACTCTAATCCCAAAGAACGTAAAATCTTAAACCATCGGGATTGGAGCATAGATTCACTTTACAGATACTAAGCACACTAGGATAAAGAAAAAACAACAGCAGCGATCGCCCTATGTTAATTTTACTGGTGGAAGATGACCCAGCCCAATTAGAACCACTGCGAGCTGCGCTCACTAAAGCAGGACATATTATTGATGCGATAGAAGATGGACAAACAGCCCAATGGCTCTTATCTCAAAAAGATTATGACTTGCTGATTTTAGACTGGATGCTTCCTAAAGTCAGTGGCGTTGACCTTTGTCGGGAATATCGACTAGCGCTTAAAACTGCCCCAGTACTAATACTAACTGCTAAGGATACGACATCAGATAAAGTTTATGGTTTAGATGCTGGAGCAGATGATTATCTGGTAAAACCAGTTGATATTGTCGAACTGCTAGCACGGGTGAGAGCTTTGAGAAGGCGCTCGCCACTTTGGCAAGGAGACAAACTTACTTTGGCAGATTTACATCTCGATTTGAATAACCTGACTATTGAGCGAAATCAATTTACGGCTCAATTATCTGGTCGAGAATTTCAGCTAATGGAGTACTTGATGCGCCATCCTCGTCAAATTCTATCTCATAATCAAATAGAACAGGCTCTTTGGGGATGGGGCACAGAACCAGAAAGTAATGCTGTGACAACACTGGTGCGCCGATTGCGACAGCGCCTGCAAACGGTTGGAGCAAAAGATTGGCTAGAAAATGTTTATGCTATGGGTTATCGGCTTGATGTTCCGGAAAGATGACAAGGGGACGAGGCGAAGCACAGGAGCAGAGGAGAATAATCTTTGACTATTGACTAATGACTAATTATGTTTGTTCGTAGCCGTCGCAATTTGGCATACTTATTTACAATATCGATGGGGAGCATCCTCATCACATTTGCTGGTATCGCATATTACTTCGTTGTTCAACAGCAGCTTCAAGCTTTTGACGACAGACTTTATTCTGATAGCAAAGCTATTGCCAGAACTCCACTGTACAAGCTGTATAACAAACGAGCGCAGTTTGAGGGAAGAGATAATCCAATTCTTGGTGATACACTACCACCAATTAACAATGACTTGGCGTATATTCGGTTGTACACATTCAATGGAGAATTAGTTGATTATACTGGTATGTCTGGTTCAAAAAGATTAACTGTTGCTCCTGGTTTTCAAACTATTAAAATCACTCAAAAGAATCGCAATGGAATTTCTACTACCAAAGAATGGTTTCGTGAACTAACCTTACCTGTTATACAAGAAAATATGTTAATTGGGTATATTCAAGTTGCTGTTTCTCTAACTCCTGTGCGTGAAAACTTGAATCGGGCAAGGTTATTTTTGACAATTGGTTTACCAGTAACTTTAGGCACGATAGGTATTACTGGTTGGTTTCTAGGGGGACTTGCAATGCAACCAACTCGTCGGGCATACGAACAACTACAACGCTTCACTGCTGATGCTTCCCATGAGTTACGCGCTCCGGTGGCTGCTATTTTAAGTAATGCACAAGTGGCTTTGATGCCTCCACAGGATGAATTAGAGCAGCGTTTTCGTCTAGAAAATATTACGGAGATTGCTAAATCAATGAGCAATCTCATTAATAATCTGTTGTTTCTTGCTCGTCAGGATGGACCGTTAGATAACGCAACATTGAAGAGTATAGACCTTGTTGGACTACTCCAACCTATACTCCAAGAGTATCAGCAACTAGCACCTGCACAAAATCTCAATTTTACTTCTCACTTACCTGAGTCACCTGTTACCCTAAAAGCCGATTCAGATTTGTTAAAACAGGCGATTGTAAATTTACTTAGCAATGCTTTTAAGTACACCCTTGAGGGTGGTAGAGTTGGACTAAAACTCTTGATACAATCTCACAGAGCCATTATTCAGGTAGAAGATAATGGCATTGGCATTCCTGAAGAAGATTTACCGCATATCTTTGAACGGTTTTATCGCGTAGATACAGCGCGATCGCGTCAAACGGGTGGCTTTGGTTTAGGACTGGCGATCGCCCAACAAATTGTGCAGGCGCACCGAGGACAGATTATTGCCAAGAGTCTTTTTGGGCAAGGTTCAACCTTTCAAATTGAACTACCTCTAAAGTAGAGCGGATAAGAAATTCAATTTTTTTTCCTACCTGGCAAGGACTGACATTTTTTTGTCATACTTGTCCATCACACTAAGAAATAACAAGAATATCACGGTTCTGTTATATGATGTTTAATTTCTCATTCACAATGACTATAAAATCCCACCTCTAATCCTCCACGCTTACGGTAAGAAGTGCTAGAGGCGGAGTGGGTTTATTGAACACACTTAGATTCTTTCACAAAACTTAGCACCGCCAAACGTATGATTGCAAAGCGCTCTCAGTTATTTCGGGTACTCATAGTTACCGTAGTTGCGAGTCTTGGTTTTGCTGGAGAGGTTACAGCACACCACGGCTATGACACAACCTATGATGTCGGACATCCACGGACAATCACAGGGGTGATTAAAGCAGTGAGATATACGAATCCTCACATTCGTATGCAGCTTCAAACAACTGGAAAGTTAAGGCGAGTTTGGAGGATTGACTTACCATCACCTACCCAAGCCGAACGGCGAGGATTAACCCGAAGCTTTTTGAAGGTAGGAGCAACTGCAACTGTGGTAGGATGGCCGGCTTATGATGGTTCCAACGAAATGGGCGCGTCGCAAATCACAATTGGTGGAAAGACTGTACAGGTGAACTGAGCAAAACGGTACAAAACTTAACAAAAGCAGGGGACTCGAATGATGGATGATCAGCAACAGCCAAACAAAGCCATGCTCAAAAAAAGTTTTGTGCAGGCTGCACTGACTGCGGCAACAATTGCAACTTTCTTAGCTTCTGGAACTGAAAGTGCTAGCGCACACCACGGCTGGAGTGAGTACAACAATGAGCAAACACTCAATCTGACTGGAAAAATCCAGAATGTGAAGTACGATAATCCACACACCACAATAGAAGTGAAAACAGATGATAATAAAGTATGGCAAGCAGTCCTAGCACCACCTGCCCGATTGCAAAGACGTGGGTTAGCCCAAGGGGCTTTGCAGGTTGGGCAGCAAGTGAAATTAGTAGGATACCCTCATCGCACTGAAACCAGTGAAATGAGAGCAGAGCGAATCACTATAGGTAAACAAACAGTAGAACTACGCTGATGAACCTTGCTGATACAAGCTGGTGGTTGTGGTTAGAAAACAGTGCCTTGTCCTCAACAATTCGCCAGTGGCTATGGCTTTACCCAATGATCGAAACAACACACATTCTTGGTTTAGCCATTGTCTTTGGCTCAGTTGCTCTGTTCGATTTTAGGTTACTAGGTTTCTCCCGTCACCTGTTGGTAACAGATATGGCACGATACCTCTTGCCCTGGGCTTACCTCAGTTTTGCGGTTGTGGTGCTGTCAGGTTTTCTCCTGTTTGCAGTCGATGCAACCGAAATAGCAGCAAATCCAGCTTTTCGTCTGAAGCTTCTGCTATTGTGTGCCGCTGGGATGAATGCGGCTTTTTTTCATGGAGTGGCTTTGAAGTCCGTTAAGTTTTGGAACCGGGGTGTGAAAGCTCCAGTAGTGGTTAGGGCGATCGCAGTCATTTCCCTTGTGCTTTGGACTGGTGTGATTATTTGTGGTCGCCTCATTGCATACGTTTAACAGTTATCAGTTACCAGTTATCAGTTATCAGTTACCAGTTACCAGTTATCAGTTATCAGTTATCAGTTATCAGTTGTTACTGTTTACTGTTCACTGTTCACTGGTTTAAGATTTCTAGCTGTAAGTATAAAGGTGATAAACACGAAATTCCAATCAATTCTTTTGGTAAACAGACAAGCAAAATTATGGTTACAAACTGCACTTGTAGCTGTTTTGGTTGCACTTCCCACGGCTTGCGTTGCACAACAGTCAAATCGTGCCAGAGAACTTACCCAGTCTCAAGCTGTCGTTGATGCTCAGGAGTCCAACCGCACTTTTGCAGATGTGCAAGCTTTAGTAAATTTTGGTCCGCGAGTGGCTGGGACACCAGTCATGGAAAAGGCAAGCGCTTATCTAATTGATGAGTATCGCAAAGCTGGCTATGTGACTGAAGTCCAAACTTTTACTTATCCTAAATTTCAAGACTTAGGCTCAAATTTGACTGTTGATGGAGCGACACTTGAGGGGAAAGCGCTCAATGGTACAGTTCCTGGAAAATTAAACGCGCCACTGGTAGCGGTTCCTAATGTTGGACGCAAAGCTGATTTTGCTGCTGTGAATGTTAAGGGTGCTGTTGCTATTGTCCGGCGCGGTGAAATTCGTTTTTCTGAAAAAGCAAAAAATGCCTCTGCTGCTGGGGCTGTTGGTTTGGTGATTGTCAACAATCAGCTATCGGATGTGTACGGGACACTTGGTGAGGAGGTAAAAATTCCTGTGCTGGCGCTTTCTGGTCAGCAAGGAAATCCCTTAATTCAACGTGTGCAAAGTGTACCCCTGAATATTAGTTTGAATGTGAACGCCCAACGACGTGTTGTCACAGGGCGTAACATTATAGCACATCTTGAAGGTGTAACTGCGCCCAAAATTATTCTAGGTGGACATTACGACTCAGTACCTGGTTCTCCAGGAGCAAACGATAATGCTTCAGGAACAGCAGTTGTCCTGGCTGTTGCCCGTAATCTATCTAATACGCCAACTGCTCGTCAAGCCTGGTTCATCGCTTTTGATGGTGAAGAAGATGGGCTGCACGGTTCACGAGCTTTTGTGAATGGGGCTAACTCACAGTTTCTTTCTGGGCTGAAAGCTATGGTCAATTTCGATATGGTTGGCGTGAACGAGCAGTTAAGAATTGGTGGTACGTCATCTTTAACAAGATTTGCACAAAATCTTGCTCCGCAAGTGAAAACCTTTGGCTCTTCTGGCGGTAGCGATCACGCATCGTTTGCTAATAAGGGCGTGCCAGTCATGTTCTTCTACCGGGGTCAAGAGCCGAACTACCACACACCAAATGATAAAAAGGTAGACCCAAAACTATTAAATGAAACAACTCAAATAGCGCTGAATCTTGTTAAGCAAATTGTTAACGCTAACTAGTTTTGTGGTTGAGGAAAACGGCGCTTGTCTCCAATGATTCTGTGTCAAAACATCCTCATTTATAAAAAATTTACTAGGAAATCTACAATGTCCTCCGTTTTTTCTTTGAAGAAGTCTCTCACTAGTTTGTCTTTGGTCTCTCTGGGAGCTGCAACGGCTCTGTTGGGGGCACATTTTATGCCTACAAATCCAGTACTGTCTCAGCAAGCAATCGCTCAATTGCCTTCTGCACCAATTGGCAACACAGATACTAATTTTGTTGCTTCTGCGGTAGAAAGAACCGGATCTGCTGTGGTGCGGATTGACTCTACGCGCACTTTAAGAAATCCATATACGAATGGTAGACGGGTGGCAAGAGGTACAGGTTCGGGGTTTATTATTAGGTCGAATGGTCTGATTCTGACAAATGCTCACGTTCTTGGTGGAGCAGATAGAGTAAGTGTAACTTTGAAAGACGGTCGTAGCTTCACAGGTCGAGTTTTAGGGCAAGATAGATCAACAGATGTGGCAGTAGTCCAAATACAGGCTAACAATCTCCCTGTGGTCAGTCTTGGTAATTCCGACCAGTTGAAACCTGGAGAATGGGCGATTGCCATTGGTAACCCTCTAGGTTTAGACAACACTGTGACAGTCGGCATTATTAGTGGAACAGACCGTTCTAGCCGTGCTTTTGGTTCCCGAGGTCGGGGAGTTGGGTTTATCCAGACAGATGCTGCAATTAACCCTGGTAACTCAGGCGGACCACTGCTGAATCAACGAGGGCAAGTCATTGGTGTGAATACTGCTATTATTCAAGGTGCCCAAGGACTGGGATTTGCAATTCCGATTAACTTAGCCCAGCAAATTGCTAACCAATTGATTGCTCAAGCGGCGGCTTAATTGCTCCCGTTGTGCAATGCAATTCGATGGAGTTTCAATCTGCTAGATAAATCCTCGCTGATTCATTCTGTAACTATCGTTCTGAGGAGCCACTGCGCCCAGGCGTCAATAAGGGCGCTGCCTCTGGTTTGCGCCCTACCCTGCACCGAAGCCCTATGCCTGCGGCACGGCTGCGTCTATCGGGGATGACCTATGCCCTGCGGGCACGCTTGATTTTTCTATATTTGTTATTCAATGGGACAATAGTTCTTTGCAATTGTATTTTGTAATTAATTTTAGATGACTACGCCTCTACAAGTTTTCGTCACTGGTGCAACCGGACGTACTGGTTCACTCGTCTGCCAAAAATTGCAACAACATCCCCAGCAGTTTACTCTTCGGGGATTTGCCCGTAATAGTGAGAAAGTTCAGCAATTGTTCGGTACAAAGGATAACTTTTTCTTTGGCGATATCCGCGACCCAAAAACTCTCATAAAAGCGTTAGAAGGTTGTTCTACTTTGGTTATTCTCACCAGTGCGACTCCCCAGATGAAAGGAATGCCACAACCGGGGATGCGTCCTGAGTTTACTTTTCCTAACGATGAAATACCGCAAGTAATTGACTACCAGGGTCAGGTTAACCAAATTGATGCTGCAAAAGCATCTGGAGTGAATCATATTGTGCTGGTCGGTTCAATGGGTGGCACGAATGAAAATCACCCGCTTAACAGTCTTGGTAATGGCAACATCTTGATTTGGAAACGTAAGGCAGAACAGTATTTAATTGATTCTGGTATTGACTATACAATTATTCGCGCTGGGGGTCTATTAGACCAACCGGGAGGAAAACGAGAACTCCTGGTTGGTAAAAATGATACCATGCTGATTAATCCACCAGACGGGATTCCCACTTCAATTCCGCGTGCAGATGTGGCAGAAGTGGTCGTGCAAGCTTTGTTGGAACCAAACGCTAGAAACAAGGCGTTTGACTTGATTTCTCAACCAGAAGACGCGCCTGGTACTGTAGTGACCACAGATTTTGTAGCTTTGTTTGCACAAACGACGCCTGGATTGTAGTAAGCACAGTTGTTGCCTTCTGCATCAATCGTAACGCGATTGATGCAGGTTTATGTAATTATTCCGTATGCAAAAGCCGAAGTAATTTTTTAATTAATTACACCGCCACAAGCTGTATAATTTTCTCAGTGTTAGAGCAATGAGAAGCTCAACAGCAACGTGCGTTTTTTTGATAATTCCGGACATTTGGTTGCGATACGCGTTTGGCGTCTGCCCTTTGGGCAATCGCCCTGAGTGAGTCTCCCTGCTGGAGCATCGCCTCTCACCTCAAGCTGACATCTGTTATACGAGTTGATCAACCTCTAAACATTATCGGTCATTCTGAGCAGGTTTATCGTCTGATTTCTAACTTAATTATCAATGCGATTCAATACACACCCAAAGGCGGGAAGATAACTATTGTCTTAGATCGAACTGAACATTATGCTGTTATTCAGGTTGAAGATACGGGGATTGGTATTCCCCAAACCGAGCTTTCTCGAATTTTTGATCGCTTCTATCGGGTGAATAGCGATCGTTTAACGCCCAAGCAATTGTTCAAGCGCACCACGGCAACTTGAATGTGCAAAGCGAATTAGGCAAAGGTAGCACTTTTACAATTCTATTGCCTTTTGATGTCACTCCGTTTGAAGGTGTTCGTTCTATTTATCGATTCAAATGGCTGTCTCGCCGTCCACGTAAATTTTAATAAAAATTTTAAGTAAAATTTTATATTTTTCTTGTGTATATCATCTACCCACAGCACCAACGATATTTGCTAGTCTAAAACTAGTGGCAAAGCATCAAAACAAAACTTTATTATTGAAAAAAATAACACGCATTATGACGACTTTTGATACGAAAGTAACTCGAACCTATAGCCAAGACGATATACAGCAGATTCTCCATCTGGCGATCGCTCGTCAAGCTGACGATAACAACAAAGAATTTTCCTACGAGCAACTGCTAGAAATAGCTGGAGAATTGGAAATCTCCATAGACACACTTAAACAAGCAGAACAAGACTGGCTAGAACAACACGGAGAAATGCTACAACGACGAGCTTTCAACGCTCATCGTCAAGGTAGATTCAAAAAGCGTGTTGGTAAGTATGCAATTGTTAACGTCTTTTTATTATCTCTGAATCTACTTGGTGGTGGTGGTCTTTCTTGGTCACTATATATCTTACTCTGCTCTGTGTTTGCAGTAGGTCTTGATGCTTGGAATACTTTCCAAATCAAAGGCGAAGAATACGAACTTGCTTTCCAAAGATGGCGTCGCAAGCATCAGGTGACAAAATTCTTTAACACAGCCGTGAGCAAATGGCTCAAGGCGTGGCGCATTTAGTCACCAGTCACAATTGCAAACATCACCCGTTATTCAAACAGTTACCAGTTACCAGTTATCAGTTATCAGTTACCAGTTACAACAGAAAATACGGCTCTGTTTCTTTTGTTAACTGTTTACTGTTCACTGTTCACTGACTCGGCTGTTCACTGTTCACTGTTTTTTCCTTTACGACCGAATGCAAAAAAGGAGGTACCATCGTTCCAAATACCTTGCTCTGTCACTAACGCTTCTAATTGAGCATCAAATTCAGCCTTGATTTCTTGTAGTTGCTCTGATGGAAGCTGGAACAGAGTGTTAGAGAATTTGGGGGCTGGATAGGAATTTATAGTCCACCTTTGCTTTGCCTCCTCTAAACTAATATAATTACCATACTGCTCGGTTTTAATATCAATCGCTTCAAAACCAGAGCGCTCAAGCAGGTTGTGACATTTTTCAGCTGTATCTGCAGTTGTACCTGTTGGCTGGCTGAATTCTTGCAAAACGCCATACTTTTCAAAAATCTTCTGCCAAATAACAACTCCAACTAAAGCTGCATCTGCAAGCGCATGAAAACCAACTAACCCATTAGGTTTGAGAAATTGCATCCATTGGCGTAATGTGGCTTCCATATCTGTCATCAACGGAAATGCATTCGCGCACAAAATTCGCTCAAAACTGTTTGCTGGAAAATTTAGTGCTTCAGCATCCGCAAGCTGAAGTTCAACATTGCTTAGACTTAACGCCTCAACCTTGCGCCTAGCAAGAGTTAGCATCTGGGTTGAAATATCCACACCGACGATTTTACCAGAGGACCCAACTCTTTGAGCAACTTCAATCGCAACATGACCTGTTCCAGTCGCAATATCCAAAACGTCATATCCAGGGCTGATTTGTGCGTATTCAACCAGACGATGAGCAATCTTTAAATGCCATTGACTTTCATCATAGTTGTGACTTCTCCGATTATACACATCCGCTATCTGCTGCTTGTAGTCATTTAACTTAAGTTGTTTAGCCATTAGAGGTTTGAAGTGAGACTGTTTTTTAGAACCTAGACTCATGATAAATGCTGTTTGGCAAGTGCGACACTTGAGTCATGCTGTAATACAATAGACCTGCCTCAAAAATCTACTTTTATTCTTCCTTGTGAGCTTTAGCTGATGAAGTCTCCAACAAAAGTCAATTTCTTGGAACATAAAATCACAGATAGACACAAATAAATTATCTGTATTTATCTGCGTCTCTCTGCGGTACAAAAATCCAGATAGCTAGTTACATCTACCATACAATAGAACAAAATTACTCAAAGTGAATCAAAAGAATCAAAGCTTTCCATTTCATTTAATTCTAGCAGTTTTAATTCTTTTTTTTGTCATAAAATTATTCGTTAATAAGCCTGTAATTCCAATTTTTGGTTTTCATGGCGTTCTTCCGGCTAATACTCCTACTTCTCAATTGCAAAATATGCACTACCCTGAAAAAGAGTTAGAGAAAGTATTAGAGCATTTCGTGAGTAATAACTACTGGTTTTTAACCACTCAAGAGTTATATGATTATTTTATCAAAAAACATAAAAAAGTACCAAAAGAACATTCCAATCAAAAACCAATAATGATTTCATTTGATGACGGATATCAAACAGTACACACGAACTTACTACCGATTTTGTCTAAGCTTGAAAATAAATACAGTCAAAAAATCAAAGTAGTCTTGTTTATCAACCCAGGCATTATGGAACGAAAAGAAAGTACTTCTACTCACTTAGACTGCCAGGATTTACGAGAAGGTTTGAAAAAAGGTTTTTATGATATTCAATCTCATGGCTTCAATCATAAAAACTTAATGACATTGAGTCGTCGCGAGTTAGTTAAAGAACTTCAGCAAGCCCAGATTAAACTGAGACAATGTACCCAAGATTTAGATCCACAACAGCAAGTAGCGTCTCATCTGGCTTATCCTTACGGAGCCTCTAATAAACAGGTGCGATACTATGCATCTAAATATTATTTATCAGCGTATCTATACAATGACAAAATACTTGATGACGACTGCAAGCAAAACTACTATGAAATTCCTCGTATTCCAGTTAATCGACAAATGACATTTCAACAAATGCTGGAAATAGCTGAAGGTTTTCAGCAAGACAAGAGTTTACAAAAATGTGAAGTACAATAGGCGTAAGGAAACATTTTCAATCAACTTTGAGTATGAAATAAATAATGTATTACAGCTAAAACATAGGAATTAGGATGAGATTTTTATGCAAGAAAAGACTGTTAACCTAAAACGCGCCTACGCCCTAGATGCACTGCGTGGATTTGCAATTTTGGCAATGGTCTTATCAGGCACTATAAGGTATAAGATTTTGCCAGCTTGGATGTACCATGCTCAGGAGCCGCCACCTACCCATACATTTAATCCTAATCTGCCTGGGTTAACTTGGGTAGATACTGTATTTCCAATTTTCTTGTTTTGTCTGGGAGCAGCTATTCCTTTGGCGCTGTCGAGTCGTCTTGCTAAAGGATTTACTACAAAACAAGTTGTTTTATATATTCTTAAAAGAGGATTTCTCTTAGGAATCTTTGCAATACTACTTCAACATCTTAGACCATATACAATAAACCCAAATCCAACTGAACAAATATGGTGGATAGCTTTGTTGGGTTTTTTAATACTCTTTTTGGTATTTGTTAGGTTATCTGTAAACCAACATTTGAGGCACTATATAAAATGGCTTCCCCTGAGTGCTTTTATCGCAGCAATTATCTTTATCTCTTTTCTTCAATATCCAGATGGACGTGGATTCTCACTTTCAAGAAGTGATATTATCTTAATCGTTCTGACAAACATGGCGGTTTTTGGTTCACTTGCTTGGTTGATTACCAGAAATAATTTGTTGCTACGTCTAGGATTGTTAGGCTTATTGATTGCTTTACGGCTATCGGCTACTGTTAAACAAAGTTGGTTTGCTATACTTTGGCACGCTTCACCAGTCCCTTGGATTTTTCACTCTGAATATTTACAGTATTTGTTTATTGTTATTCCTGGAACAATTATAGGAGATGTCATTCTAAACTGGCTGCAAACTCCTACTAAAAATGAGGGAGATGAGGAAGTTAAATTTTCTTGGAAGAAGGTACGTTGTTTTGGCATCATTCTCATGATGTTGAGTCTTTGTTTGGCACTACTCATTGGCTTGCAGGCTAGGTGGTTATGGCAAACAACATCACTGAGTTTTGTTCTTTGTTCAATAAGTTGCTTTTTATTTGTCAATCCAGTAACTGACACAGAAAGGTTGCTGAAATCATTTTACCAATGGGGAATTTATTGGTTGGCGCTTGGCTTGCTTTTTGAACCGTTTGAGAATGGGATAAAGAAAGACCCTTCAACGTTGAGTTACTACTTTGTCACCACGGCGGTCGCACTTTTTCTCCTGATTACCTTCACCATACTCCTAGATATCTTCAAACAGCGAAAACTTCTGCAGTTGCTCATAGACAATGGACAAAATCCAATGATTGCCTATGTAGCATTTGCCAATCTTCTCTTGCCTATTCTGAGATTAACTCACATTGAACCGTTGATTCTAGAGTTTACAAATACCCCCTTGACAGGTTTTTTCAAAGGTGTCATTTATACGTTAGCGATCGCCTGTCTTGTGAGTCTTTTTACTAAGTTGAAGCTCTTTTGGAAAACTTAATCGTTAAATATACTGCTTTAAGAAAAATTTAATTGTTCTTTTTTTTACTATAAATCGGTTATTATAATTTCGGGTAACTCAAATCTTGCACCTCATCCATAGTACGCCTGCCTTGAACTCAAGTTCGGAAATTTCTTTATTGGCGGACGAAAATTATGGTGCAAGATTTGAAGTAATAAATTAACAATAACAAAAGCTTCAACGCTTCAAACTGTGCTATTAGGAGATGCATCAATGGCAATTATTTTAAGAGTGACGACAAATACGACTTTCAAGCAGGACTGGCAGCAACAATCATCAAATTTAGCACTACAAGATAAGTACGCAGCCACAGCAGGTCAGCAATTGCGTGTTTCATCTATTGATCGCAATGCCTCCAGATATGGTGGTGACCACTGGAAAGTCACATTCGTGCAGCCACTTCAACCCAATCAGGGACAAGCCAAGAGTACCTGGTACGTTTATGTGCCTGATGTCATATACGAATCGCCTGTCTCTCAGTCTGACAGGGGGACAGTGCCTAATCAGATCAACATCATCCAGTATCTGCGGCAGCAAATACAGGGGAACACCTCTATTAATAAGCCTGTAACAGAAATGAGTCTGCTTTCTCCCTCCTGGATTTATCTCATCTGCTTTCTGTGTACCTCTGCGGTTCGTTTTAAAAAATTTTGGAAAAGTCAAGAAAAATGAAAATGAAACCACAGATGAACCTTACCCGAGAAGAGCATCTACCTATCTGCATCTGTGGTTTGAGATTATAGTTCCACTATAGGGTGGGCATTACAACGCCCACACTACTTGAGAGATTACCAACCAGCCACAGCTTGCGCTATGGCTTCATGTGCTTTTGCAAAAGACTGCTGGCGAACTTCATCACCTCCACTGAGGTTTTCCACATTAATGTATGTAATGTCTGTAATTCCAAGAAATCCAAAAATCGCGCTGAGATAGGGTTCCTGATAATTGTAGGGTGCAGCGAAGCTTCCTGGAGAAAAGTCACCACCACGAGCCGTGATAATCAGCATCTTTTTACCTTCAACCAGCCCTTTAAAGCCACCTTCCTCGGTTACAGCGACGGTGCGACCAATGCGAACAATCTGGTCAATGTAAGCTTTGAAGGTAGAGGGGACATTGAAATTATACATCGGCACACCGAAGACGTAGCGGTCAGCCGCAAAAAATTCATCAACTAAGCTGTTTGACAATTCAATTGCCTTAGCTAGCTCAGGTGTGTGAGTATCTGGTGGTGTAAAAGCAGCAGCGATCCACGGCTCGTCTACATGAGGAATTGTATTATGACCAATATCCCGGTAGGTGACTTTATCTCCGGGATGGGCATTTTTCCAAGCTGTGATAAACTCACCAGAAAACTTGCGGGAGAAAGAACGTTCTCCACGAGGACTAGAGTCAATATGTAAGATATGTGCCATTAATCAATTTCCAATAGCAAACAGTAGATTTGGGATTGGTGACTGGGTTCGTTGATTACGCAGAAACGCAACTACGAACCAGTCCTTATTTGTCGTTCAACTTTTTATCCGTACTAACTGTAAACTATGTCAAGTTAAAATGAGAAGTAGGCACTTTCAAGAAACACGCTTAACAGGGAACGCTTAACAGGAATGTTTATGAAAAAACGCAGCAGTGGAGTCAGGCAGAAAAATTAACCTCAGAAGCACTCCAGTTAGCGCAACGAAGTAACGCAGCCGATAGCGCCTATCTTTGGCAGTGGCAGTTGGGACGGGTGCTGAAAGCTCAAGGGAAAAACACAGGTGCGATCGCAGCTTATAAACAAGCAGTCGCCACAATCAAATCTCTGCGAACAGATTTAGCGGCGGCGAGTCCAGATTTACAGTTTTCTTTCCGCTATGCTGTTGAGCCAATTCACCGTCAACTCGTCGGACTCTTGGTGAACTCGAATAAACCCGATGACTTGAAGGTGGCGCGGGATGTTATTGAAGCATTACAATTGGTCGAACTGGATAACTTCTTCCGGGAAGCATGTCTGAATAGAAATCCAGTTCAGATCAGCCTTTTTTCTCTCCCCCTACTTCCCCTACCTCCCCTACCTCAATAGAAAATTTCTTAACTGAACCGTATTGCTCTACTCCCTTCCTTCATATCGCTTTTAGTCTAAACTCCAATAAGGTAGTTACGCAACAAAAACTATGAAAGCTGAAGCACAAAACCATAGCCGACTAACTTGTGAAGTAGAAACCACACTAAAAGTCATTGGTGGACGCTGGAAGGTTTTGATTATAAGAGAATTAATGGATGGTGTGAAACGCTTTGGTGAATTACAGCGATCTTTAAATGGAATTACTCAAAAAATGCTAACTCAACAACTCAGGGAAATGGAGGAAGATGGGGTTATTGATCGCAAAGTTTACGCGCAAATTCCTCCAAAAGTAGAGTACTCTTTAACACCTTTAGGAGAAAGTCTTCAACCAATTCTCTATGCAATGCACGAGTGGGGTGTCAAGCATTTATCTGAAATAAATAATAAAAAGCAAAATATTTGAGCGCTGGGCTATTTTCGTTCATTCCTAAGAATTCTAAAGCACACAAGACTCATAAAATTCTTCACTCCAATTGTAAATATTCAATTGCAGCCTCTACTTTTGACGGATATCCCTCAGCAAATCTTTCAAACCAAAGTCCTTCTAAAGACAAGGGATCTAATTTTGCGAGCCAATCTTCAGCTTGCTTTTTCAACTCCTCTAATTTTTTCGCCTGAAGTTGTTCTTGTTGGATTCGTTCTTGTTCTTGTTCTTGCTGTTTTTGTGCTTGTTCAGCTAAATCTTTTTGTTCAAAATCAGCTTTGACTTCGGCTAATAATTTATCTATCAAGAAATTTGATTTCTCTTCCATTTTGCTGACTGGTTTAATTAAATTTGCTTTTAGCTGATGCTGTTGAGGTTTTTGTTCCTCATATTCAGCTTTCATCTCAGCTAAAAGTTTATCAAGAGAATCCATGTTCTGAAATCCTCCGTAACTACTCCAAATTCAGTTTGCTCCTCAATCCCATGAAAAATCACCACAAATGCTTAATCATTAATAGCGTTGAGCAGTACTTCTGATAAAGTCAGATCTTCCATATCTTCTATGGTGATGGTGTCGCAGATATCGAACTTTGCACCAGCCCCTTGCAGTTCATCATCTAATACTTTGAGAAAGCGAGTCGCTTGAGCATCTGTACCTACTTGAATAAAAGAAATAGCAAGTTCTTCATCTCGATCCATATGGCGAGAAGCTTCAATAATTACCTTCATAACTGCTTTACGATCATCTGGTTCACCATCAGTCACAACTAAAATAGTTTCACCATTTGGCTGAGTTTCACCCGCAGCTTTGCGTTGAAAGTAGTTATCAGTTGCGTGTTTCAGCACACCTGCCAAGTCAGTTGTACCAGAAGGATCATTTTCTTGGAAAATTTGCAATACTTTGCTTGATGTCACATTTTCATAGCGCTTGAAGCGTCCAGAAAACAGATAAACAGTGATACCATCTGGGTCAAGTTGTTCGCATTTACTCGCCAAGGCAAAAGTAGATTCTTGTGCAGCAACCCATCTGCTTCTACTACCCTTTTGGTCTTGAGTTGCCATACTACCACTTTTGTCGATAATTAAAGTATAGTCACGATTGTCTAGCATTTTTCAATTCTCCCTATTTGTTATCAGTTATCAGTTATCAGTTACCAGTTACCAGTTACCAGTCGTTTACTGTTCACTGTTGACTGTTAAGTGTTCCCTTATCACTCATCAGTTATTAATAACGAACAAAGGACAAAAAACTGATTAATCAGTCACCGCATTCATTAACACATCAGCAAGGCTCATATCTTCGAGATCATCCAAGGTTATTGTGTCGCAGATGTCAAATTTAGCACCAATATCTTGCATTTGGTCATCCAAAGCTTTGAGAAACTTGGTTGCTTGAGGATCTGAGCCTATTTGAATTAAAGAAATTCCCAATTCTTCATCACGTTCCATCTGACGCGATGCATTAATTATTACCTCAAAGACTGCTTTACGGTCATCTGGTTCACCATCGGTGATCACTAGAATTGTTTCGCCATTGGGCTTGGCTTGACCTGCAGCTTTGCGCTGAAAGTAGTGATTGGTTGCATCTTTGAGTACACCTGCTAAATTTGTCGTGCCACCAGGATCATTTTCTAGAAAAATTTGTGCTACTTTCGCTGAAGTGACATCATCGTAACGTTTAAATTTACCGGCAAATACATAAATTGTGATGCCGTCAGGGTCAAATTGCTCACACTTCCTTGCCAGTGCGAGTGTAGATTCTTGAGCCATTTCCCAGCGACTTCTACCACCAACTTGGTCTGGAGTAGACATGCTGCCGCTTTTATCAATAATTAATGTGTAATCGCGATCGCTCATCATAATATCCCTTTGATTGTTAACCTTGCTACCTTGTTGTTCTAGTCTAGCTTTTGAATTGTAGTTTTAACAGTTATCAGTTTAGCCCCAGCTACAGGGCATACTTTAAAATAGCTATAGGAATTCGGTTTGATTTATGAACTGACTCGTGAATAAAGGGAACACAACGACCACGCTCACTGCATCGCGCTTAACGCTTGCACCAGAAGGGGGAACATCAAATGTACTTAGTTTCACAAAAACAAATATGAGTACTATAAATAAAAAACAAATTTGATACTTTAAAGAGAAAAAACTTTGTATCCTGATGTTAATAGGTTTTAACAATTATTTTATAAGCTTGTGCAGGAAGATTTTAGACTCATAGTTGATTTAGTTTCAGTTTTTGCCGTTGCTGCTTGTGGCGGACTCTTGGCGGCGCTTTTAAGACAACCCGTTCTACTAGGGTATCTTATTGGTGGAATGGTCGTTGGGCCATCCGGACTGGGACTGATTAAAGAATTGATTCAAGTAGAAACGTTGGCTCAGTTTGGAGTCGCTTTTTTACTATTTGCCTTGGGTGTTGAGTTTTCCTTTACAGAACTGAAAAAAGTCCAGGCGATCGCCCTTGGTGGAGGAGGACTACAAATTGCCCTAACAATTCTCATCACAGTTTTAGTCTGTGGGGCGACAGGAGCTTGGGCATATCTACCAGCTAAAGGTATATTTTTAGGGGCAATTTTATCGTTGTCTTCCACAGCAGTTGTTCTCAAGTGTTTGATGGAACGTAATGAGACGGAAACGCCCCACGGACAGGTGATGCTGGGAATTTTGGTCGTTCAAGATTTAGCACTAGGACTGATGATCGCAGTCTTACCTGCCCTTCATGAACCTGGAGAAACGCTTGTTGTCGCAGTTTTGTTGGCACTGTTGCGGATTGGTTTATTTGCGGGTGGTGCAGTTATTGCGGGGATTTGGCTCATTCCTCCTTTGTTGCGATTGCTAGCCCGTACTGAAAGCCGAGAGTTATTTTTATTAGGTGTCGTAGCACTGTGTTTGGGTATTGCCTTACTCACAGAGTCTCTGGGGCTTTCTATTGAAATGGGAGCGTTTGTTGCTGGCTTGATGATTTCGGAAGTGGAATACGCTGATCAAACCCTTACGTATGTTGAGCCATTGCGAGATATTTTTGCCAGTTTATTTTTTGCCTCTATTGGGATGTTAATCGATCCACTGTTTTTGTGGAAGAATCTGGAATTGATTCTGGGATTAGTCACACTGGTATTTATTGGTAAATGTTTAATTATTACGCCACTTGTAAAGTTGTTCCGCTATCCGTTGAAAACAGCGTTAATTGTTGGGTTGGGACTGGCTCAAATTGGAGAATTTTCTTTTGTTCTCGCCAGCGAAGGACAGGCGCTGGGGCTGGTTTCTCGACAAGTCTATTTACTGATTTTGGGAACAACAGCAGTAACATTAGTGCTTACCCCTTTTGTGCTGCGTTTGGTTCCAATTGTATTTGACTGGGTAGAATCAGTACCTTGGTTAAAGCCCTATTTAAGCGGGGAAGGTCAGCCCTTGGGAGTTGCTGAAGAACTACCGATCAAAGACCATGTAGTTGTCTGCGGTTATGGGCGAGTGGGACGCAATTTGGTGAAGTTGCTTCAGCAGCACAATTTACCTGTTGTGGTGATTGATCAGTCAGAAAGTAGAATTCAACAGTTGCGCGAAGCTGGGGTTTCTTATATTTATGGTAATTGTGTAAGTTTTCACGTTTTAGAAACTGCTGGAGTCAACACAGCACGAGGAATGGCGATCGCACTTCCTGATCCCATGAGTACCCGTCTTTGCGTCAAACGCGCTTTGGAACTGTCTCCTGATCTAGATATCGTTGTTCGCGCCACAAATGACAAAAGTATTGAGGTACTTTATCAACTCGGGGCACGGGAAGTTGTGCAACCAGAGTTTGAGGCTAGTTTAGAAATGGTGAGTTACATCTTAACTGATTTGGGCTTATCATCTAGTGTGGTGCAACGAGAAATGCAGGAAATTCGCAGTCGTCATTATTTGGATCTGCGCCCTGAACAATCGGCGTCTGAGGTTTCTCGTGATTTACAACTAGCAACTCAAGACCTGAATAAACGTTGGTATTCTTTACCATCTGGTTCACCCCTAGTCGGTATGACTTTAGAAGAAGCAGATATGCGCTACTTAACAGGTGTGAGTTTGATGGCAATTCGTCGTCAAGGAGGTGAGGAAATAGATTATCCTTCACTCCAGACCGACTTAGAAGAAGGCGATCGCCTTTTGGTTGTCGGTTCTGATAATGAATTAGCGGCTTTGGATGAATTCGCCAAAGGTCAAGCTATTGTCCCTGGAGAAAGCAGCGCTTGCCAGTGGGTTACTCTCAATACTGATAGTCCAGCGGTTGGGAAAACCCTTGCAGATTTGGATACCCGCAACAAATATGCGGTTATGGTGCAAGCAATGCGACGAGAGGGCAAATTTATCCGCTTTCCCGATGATAATAAGGACTTGCAAGTCAACGACCAAGTTTTATTGTGTGGAAATTTGCTTTCTCTAAATCAAGTTGTGCAGTTGCTTGTCCCAGAAAGCAAAATACCGCTAACTATCCCAATCGTGAAAGCAGGCGAAGCAGAACCACTCAAAGAGTTTTTGCCAAGAGATAGTGTGTTGGATTAGTTGATGAGGCAGTGCGTTGCCCAGAGGAGCCCCTTGCGGGGGCATCTTTCCTGATGGCTCAATTTGTGTTGACAATGAATATACATATTTTGTATATTCATTGTGAGGACAAAAAAGGAAACTGACTGATGCAACCGCATTCTGCCGAATCAGGCAACCGCAACATCACCATCAACATCCGAGCACACCAGGAGCAACGGGATCTGATTGACCGGGCGGCAGCAGCCCTCGGTAAGAACCGCTCCGATTTCATGCTAGAGACGGCGTGTCGGGAAGCGGAAACAGTTCTGCTCGACCGTCGGCTTTTTGTGCTGGATGAAGCAACTTTTCAGCAATTCATGGAACAGCTGGATACGCCGCCAAGAGCGAGTGACAATCTTAAAAAACTGCTTGCCACGAAAGCACCGTGGGAATGACAGAGCAAAACGAAGGACATCAGTCTCTGGAAGCGCCCCAACCGCTCAAACCAGACCATCAACGAGAGAATTTCACATCTGGCAGCCCAGAACTGGACAACTGGTTGAAAACGCGGGCACTCAAGAACGAAGACAGCGGGGCGTCTCGAACCTATGTCGTGTGTGTCGGGGACAAGGTGATTGCCTATTACTGTCTGGCGAACGGGAGCATCCTAAGCACCACAGCCCCAGGCAGGGTTCGCCGTAACATGCCTGATCCGATTCCTGTCATGGTCATTGGACGACTGGCTGTTTCACTTGACTGGCAGGGCAAGGGCATTGGACAAGCCCTGGTTCGCGATGCCGTGCTTCGCACCCTGCAAGCGGCAACCATTGCCGGTATCAGGGGGATTCTCGTCCATGCCCTGAACGAGGACGCCAAGGCATTCTATCTTCGATGCGGATTCATGCCTTCGCCACTGGCTCCCATGACGTTGATGCTGACCCTTGCGGATGCCAAAGTAGCTCTTGGTATTCAATGAGATATAGCGCCTGTTGTGATGGCTACTTATTCTTTTGCCTTAATATAAGCAATGGCTTGCTTCCAAACAGTCATCTGTTGACTGTTTTCATTCATAAGACACATACACTGAGAATCCTGCCATATGATTCTTCCAATCAATATGTCGCCAGTAAGCAGTTTGATTTCAATTGTGACTGCTTGCTGTATCAAATTTTGTACTTGCCGAATGCTAGGTAGTGAGGTGTCAAGTCCCATAATTGTCATCAGTCATCAGTCATCAGTTATCAGTTATCAGTTATCAGTGATAGTTGACAACTGACAAAAGACATTACACTAATGACGTAAAAACTCAAATATAATTCATCGACTTTGGCAATGGCAATAGAATTTACTAAGTATCACGGTCTGGGCAATGACTTCATATTGATTGACAATCGCTCGTCATCAGAGCCTGTCATCACTCCAGAGCAAGCGGTTAAGTTGTGCGATCGCCACTTTGGTATCGGTGCAGACGGTGTTATTTTTGCCCTACCTGGAGAAAACGGTACTGACTACACCATGCGCATTTTTAATTCGGATGGTTCAGAACCAGAAATGTGTGGTAACGGTATTCGCTGTCTCGGTGCTTTTTTAGCTGATTTGGAGGGTGACGCCAAAAAAAGCGACCAATATCGCATTCATACTCTAGGTGGTGTGATGACACCGCAACTCATGCCAGATGGTCAAGTTAAAGTGGATATGGGTATCCCCAGGCTACTTGCTGGTGAAATTCCCACGACTATCAACCCAGCTAACGAAAAAGTGATCAATCAACCGCTAGAAGTCGCAGGCAAAACTTGGGATGTCACGTGTGTCAATATGGGAAATCCTCACTGCATCACCTTTGTAGAAGATGTTGCAACAATTCCTCTAGAAGTTATTGGTCCTCAGTTTGAGCATCACCCAGTTTTCCCTCAACGAATCAATACTGAATTTATTCAAGTGGTGCGTCCTGACTACGTGAAAATGCGTGTATGGGAACGAGGTGCTGGTATAACTTTAGCTTGTGGCACTGGCGCGTGTGCGTCGCTAGTGGCGGGTGTGTTGACACAGAGATGCGATCGCAAAGCTACAGTAGAACTTCCAGGAGGACCATTGCTGATAGAATGGTCCCAAATCGACCAGCGGCTTTATATGACAGGACCAGCAGAGCGGGTTTTTACTGGGAAAATTGACTAAAACAAGGGGTTTAGGGGAGCCAGTACTTGATGAGTGTTTCCCGACAGAGGTATCTGGTGAGACCAGCGCTGCAGGAGGGTTTCCCTCCGTAGGCGACTGGCG